>JAAYPL010000071.1 GCA_012519875.1 Clostridiaceae bacterium
CCGCCAGCGCGGTATGTCCGACAAATTGGCCCACCACGATACTATCGACGATGTTGTACAGCTGCTGCATCAGGTTGCCCAAAAGCAACGGCCAAGTAAAACGCAGGATCAGCTTGGCCGGGCTGCCCGTTGTCATTCTAATCAAAGTGTCTTTTTTCATGTTTTTTCTCTCAAATCTTTAATTTCCAGCAGTCGGATTATTCTACTTGATTTCATAAAAATAAGCAACATAACGGTCTTGAGGCAACATATATGTAGCGGCATACAACCAAAAGAAGTTGCGATCATCGGTCAAAGAAAAAAAGGTCGCCGGCAACAGTCGGAACAAAGATTTCTCCTTGACTGTAATTCCCGGCCAGATCAGCGAAACGACGGTAGAGGTGCTCGTAGCCCGCTCCATGCATCGGCAGAATCACGGCCGGCTTCATCTTTTTCAGACAGAACCACAGGCCTGATAAAAGCGGCTCTTCCTGATAACCATCCGATGTTGAAACCGGCAACATGGCCAGATCGGGCAACCAACCTGCTTGCAACAGCCAGTCGATCTCTTCGCGATAAACCCGTTGGTAAAACTCCTGATCGTCCCAAACAGCCAGATCGCCCCCGTGGTATATCACCGCCTCCGGAGCCCGAACCATAAATGATACGCCGCTATCGGTTGAACCGCTGCAGCAGATGGTCAGATCATCAAGCTGAAAGATACGATGGGGCCAGGCAAAAGTGGTTCGGCCGGAGGAGAGCTCGGTTGCGGCACAATCCGGTTCTTCATCCAATCCGAGAATAAAATTTGTGCCCGGTCGTTTGGCCATCGCCCGATGTAATTCAGGGCTGTAATGGTCGCGATGCTGATGTGAGGCGAAGCAATAAAGCGGCAAATCAGGCAATTCATCCGTATTGAATATTCCTGAGGAAAGGCTGCCTGCAGCCGGTCGGTCCGGATGTGAACCATAGTCAAAAAGGAGACAGCGTTTGGGCGTTGTCACCAGATAGGCACTGTGTCCCAGATAACGAATCCGCAATCGAATCCCGTAGCCGGCAGACGGATCATCCGCCGGCCGGATCATGCCCACATGCAGGATGCCCTCTTCAAGATAATCGCCGGTGCAGACTTGAAACCCATATTGCGCATAAAACCCCTTGAGATGCTTCTGAGCCGAAATACGGATCTCAACACCGGGGTACAGCGCACGGCACCAAGACAACGCCTGCTGCATCAGTTTGCGTGCTATCCCTCGGCCACGCCAGGTTCGATCAACAACCACACGACCGATCTTGGTTTCTCGGCACGCAGTGCCGGGCGGCAACAATCGGCAGTAGGCGATCACAACATTTTCCGGTGTTTTCAGCAACAAATGATGGGCGGCTGTATCCTGCCCGTCAAGATCCTGGTAGTTTATATTTTGCTCAACCACAAAGACCTGACTGCGCAGCCGGAGCAGCTCATAAAGGTCTTCATTGCTCAGCGCGGAAAAAGGCCGGCACTGTGAAATGATTTCGTCTTGCATGGGACCATGATACCCTATAAATCATCGATATAAAAGTCCCATTGGCCAATCGGGTTCTGAAAGGTTCTGGCCCGAATCTCAAAAGCATACGTGATATGACCTTCATGCAGCACGTCTTCAGGATCACCGTCCGCGACCAGCCGTCCTTGATGAATCAACAAGACCCGGCTGCAATATTTTGCCGCCGCCCGCAGGTCATGCATGACGGAAATCACCAATTTGCCGGCATCAGCCAGTTTTCGCAAAAGGAGAAAAACATCGCCGGAATGCCGGATGTCCAGACTCGATGTCGGCTCATCAAGCATGACCAAGGGTGTGTCCTGGGCCAAAAGACGCGCCAGCATCACCCGTTGCCGCTCTCCCCCCGACAGGGTCGTGATCATTTTGTCAGCCAGCTCCAGACAATCGGTCGTCCACATGCATTGGCGAACATAATCTTCGTCCTCCGGCGAAGGTGCTGCCAAGGGCGAACTGTAGGGATGGCGGCCAAGCATCACAACATCACGTACTAAAAAAGAAAAGGGCATGACGGTGTCCTGATGCATATAAGCACTCATAGTGGCAAAAACACGTGGCTTAATGTCATGGACCTCCTGTCCGTTATACAACACACGGCCCGATGCGGGTCGCAGAAGACCGCCGAGATTGCGCAAAAGTGTGGATTTTCCGGCTCCGTTGGGGCCGACGATCCCCAAAAACTCCCCGCCTTTCGCCGCAAATGAAACATCTTGCAAAATCTCTTTTACGGATGGCGGTCCCGAGCAATAATCCAGATCCTGACAATATAATTCGACCGGTTTCGTATTGAGCTGCATACGTAAATTCATGACAGGATACCCCCTCTTCTTGCTGAGCGAAACAACAAGCTCAGGAAGTAGGGCGCACCGACCAACGCCGTAATCACGCCGACCGAGATTTCCATTCCGGACGGCAACGCAACCAATCGGGTCACCAGATCACAACCCATCAGAAAAACAGCGCCGCCGAAAAGGCTGGCCAAGGTCAACGTCCGATGGGCCGGACCGACCAGCAGACGCATGATATGCGGAACAATAAGGCCGACAAAGCCGATCGGACCGGTTATGGAAACCACCGAAGCGGTACAGACCGATGCCAGAACGACCATGACAAACCGAGTGGCTGTCGGCGCAACCCCCAACGCACGCGCCTCTTCATCGCCGAGCAGCAGGATGTCCAAATCCCGTGCTTTGACCAAAATGATCAAAATGGTCAGCAAAACCGGTGGCAAAATAGCCACCACATGCTCCCAGCGCCGATTAGCAAGACCGCCCATGGTCCAGAAGATGTATGTGGCAACCTGATACTGGTGCGACAAAGTTAAGGTCAAGGATGTCACAGCGCCAAAGAACGAGCTGACCGCCATGCCGCTCATCACCAGGCTGGCGGTTTTAACGCGGCCACCGCTGGAAAACGTAATGGCCAGAATGATGCCAACCGCCAGCA
>JAAYPL010000072.1 GCA_012519875.1 Clostridiaceae bacterium
GAGCGCTTGCGCCGCGACCGGACGGCTGCCGTGAGCTCTGAGGACGGTCATTTTGAGAGCGCGGTGTAAAGCTGCCCCCTTGACCGGGTGCTCGCTGACTTTGGGGCAGGTCGCCAAGGCCGCTTTGCGGACGCCGGGGCCGGGGTTCGGTTTGCCCGGGAGCGACATGCGAACGCGGCTGAAGCCGGGACGGTTCGGCAGGTTGCTCGGCCTTGGGCTGAACTTCGGTTTTTGAAACTGCTTTTTGGGGTTTGCCATCTGTCCCGGCAGTCGTTGCAGGTTGCGCAACCTTGGAGGCTTTGGACGGTTTAGCCGGCTTTTCCTCTTTGGCCTTGGCTACAACTTCCGGAACTTCCTTTTTCGGGTCCTCCGATGTTGAAACAACCTTGGCGTCGGCTTTTTCCCGGCTCTCCGGCTCGGCCTTTTTTCCCGCCGGTTAGGCGACTTTGGCGGCCTTAATAACCTTGACGGCACCGGTTATTTTCTTGCCGGAAACGCCTCGCATGGTTATCGTCGGGCCGGTCAACTCTTTTGGCTCATCCGGTGTGGTTTCCACAGGTAGAGGTGTCGGAGCGGCAACCGTCTCCTCGGACCTTTCCGGGTTTTTGTTTTTAGGGGGCGGAGGAGGCCCGTCACTACGGATAAATCCTGCTCTCAGTCCGGATCCTGCATCGTCTTTTTTTGCCATAATATCTCTACCTTAACCTCCAAGTGTTGTATTCACATCATTATTCATTTGCCGATCCTTGCCGGCCGGTTCAATGATTTGATCAATCAGCGTTGTCAGGCGACGGCCAAAACCATCATCCAGGACAGCCGCAATTGCTCTTGCCGTATGGCCGGTCCAATGGCCTATTTCGTTTTTTGTGCCAAATTGTCGAATCGGCACCCCGGCTTGCTGACATAGTCTTTTGGCTTTTTGAGCCGTGTCGGCTGCCGCGTCGGCTGCCAGAATCACCAATTGTGCTTTGTGACGCCGTACGGCTTTGGCCACACCCTCTACACCGATCAGAACCCGGCCGGCTCTGGCAGCCAGGCCCAACATTCGCCAAACGGCTTCGGGTTCAGCCTTTTCGGGAGAACTAACTTTTCGGTTTATTTGTCGCTGCCGTGTCATCTTCTCCCTCGAAATCAGCCGGCAAAGATTCCATTTGCGCGATCAATGCCGCCAGTATTGTTTCATCCATTCTGGCCTTCAGGCCTCGGTCTATTTTTCGTGCGCGAATTGCCTGTTCCAGACAATCGCGGTTGCGGCACACATAAGCGCCGCGGCCGGGCTTTCTGCCTGATGGATCAAGGGAAATGACTCCATCTTTAGCAGCCACCAAGCGTATCAACTCGCGTTTTGGCCGCATGGTCCGGCAATGAACACACATTCTTTGCGGAATTTTCCTGGGCATGCTGACTGACCCCCGCGCAATCCTTACTCCACGCTCTCGCAGACGTGGCTGTTCTCCTCATGTTCAACGCCGTCACTCTCGGCCGCAGTGGATTCCACAGCGTCGATAAACCGCGACATGATTTCAGCCTCAATGGCCTCCCGATATTGAGATTCGCTTTTGATATCGATTTTCCATCCGGTCAATCGAGCCGCCAGACGAGCGTTTTGCCCCTCACGACCGATAGCCAGCGAAAGCTGACGATCCGGAACGATGACACGGGCAACCTTTTCCTCTTCCTGAATATCCACACGAACAACCTTGGCCGGATTAAGGCTGTTGCTGATAAATTCAACAACATCGGGGTGCCATTCGATAATGTCGATCTTCTCACCCATCATCTCATCCATGATCGCCTGGACACGCAAGCCTCGTTGACCGACGCAAGCGCCAACGCTGTCCACATTGCTGTCCCGGGAAACAACGGCGATTTTGGTTCTGGAACCGGCTTCACGGGCCACCGACATGATTTCCACCACACCGCTGGCGATTTCCGGAACCTCCTGTTCAAAAAGCTTGCGAACAAAATTCGGGTGGCTGCGTGAGACATAAACAATCGGCCGTCCCTTTTTTTCGTCCACCTTGAGGATCAGGAAACGTAATCGCTGGTTAAAGTTATAACCATCGAGGCGAACCTGCTCATTATACGGTAAAACCGCCTCGGCCCGCCCGATGTCGACGATAACCTCACGACGATCCTTGCGCTGGACGACTCCGGCGGCGATTTCTCCGATTCGGTTGGAAAATTCATTATGAATCCGCTCACGTTCGGCACTGCACAGTTTCTGGTTAATAACGTTTTTGGCGGTTTGCGCAGCCAGACGGCCAAAATCCTGTGGGCTTAATTCGTATTCCAGGATATCGCCAACTTCAAAATCCTCTGAAATGGCCGTGGCCTCCTCAAAAGAAATCTCGGCATTGAAGTCCGTCACCGCATCCACAACAGTTTTGGTTAAAAACACCTTCATTTCCCCTGTTTCACGATCGACCTCCGCCCGGATGTTCTCGGTTGTCTTGGCATCAAATTCACGTTTATATGCCGACACCAAGGCTTCTTCAATAGCTTCGAACAAAACCTCGGTCTCAATGCCCCTTTCTTTTTCCAAAAGCCTGAGAGCTTCAATCAACTCTACATTCATCTGCCTATATGCTCCTTCCGTATTATCACATATCCTAATATATCCTAAATCTCAGCCCCGGAAAAAACGCCGGGTTCTGGCCACTGATTCTTTTGAGAATATCCGTTCACTGTCATCTTCCAGGCGGATCACAACTTGATCGGGTGCGTATGGCCCCAAAACGCCTTGAAATTTTTTTCTGCCGCCCAAGGCGCGATAGAGAGTCACTTCCACCCATTCTCCTTCGTAACGCTTAAAATCACGTTCGGTTTTGAGTGTTCTTTCCAGCCCCGGTGATGACACTTCCAGATAATCATGGGTTTTCAGACCCAGTTCATGATCAATAACCGGATCGATCATTCGGCTGACCGTTGCGCAGTCCTCTACGGTGACACCATTGGGCTTGTCGATATAGAGACGCAGGATACGCGCTTGGTTTTCCCGGACATATTCAACATCCACCAGCTCGATATTCAGGGCTTCGTTCAGTGGCGCGGCAGCTTCGAAGACTTTTTGCGCGGCGGGCGAGCGACCGTCTGTCATCAAAAACATCCTCCGAGACCTCTTATAGCAACAAAGAGTGGGGGCGCCCCACTCTCTGTCTCCAAGCCTACTTCTTAACATCGGCATTATAGCATGATGATTATAACTATGCAAGTTGAAATAATCGGCCCGATTGCCTTTCAATTGTCGGTCAAAGTAGGTTACAATAGAGTCAGGTTCCATATCTATATACTAAGCAAGGGAGTGAGCGCCTATGATCAAGTTAATTGTCGGTGAAAAAGGAAGCGGAAAAACCGCCAGATTGGTAGACGACCTCAATATGCAGGCTACCAGCGAGGCAGCCAACGTCGTTTGTCTTGAGTTTGGCAAGCGGCTGAACGGATTGGTCAAGTACCAAATCCGCCTGATTGATGTTTCACAGTATCCGGTCAGAGGATACGACCAGTTGTTAAGTTTCATCGCCGGGATAAGTGCCAAGGACTTTGACGTCACCCACATCTACATTGACAGCATCGGTAAGATTTCCGGTGATTCCGATCTGGCCAGTCTGGAGTCATTTCTCGAAAAGCTCGAGGTTTTTGCCGAACGAGATGCAATAAATGTCATGATTATTCTCAGTGCTGATCCTGATGATCTGTCACCCGGGATCCAAAAATACTGTTGATAATAGAATAATTAATCCGTCCGCCTAATGGTACATCGAGCAGGGGGCCGTCTCAAAACAAGACGGCCCTCTTTTGTATTAACAATGTTCACTTCATCAGCATCGGCCGGAGCAGGATGCATCTTAATACTGAAAAACCTCGACCTGCAATGCCTGCGGAACATCCCGCAGACCGACCCGTTGCTCGTCGCCGTTGAGAATACGACCGGGTCTCCAGACATCGTCCTGATACTCGCCTTCTTGAATCATGACGTAGCCAACATGCTTTTCAATACCCTTTTTCGGCAGAAACAAGGCCAGGAAGTTGGTTCCGGCAAAAATAAAATTATCCGCATCGACTTCGATGACCAAGCCTCCCGCCGGTGGTTTGCCCGGGCTGGTTCGACCGTAGGCAATCCGAATGTCATATTTGCTAAAGGACAGCATGCAGCCTTCCGCGTCACCATATTGGTAGAATCCAGTCATCTGTTTGGTCCCCCGATAACGGGCGATGGTTCCCAGCATATTGCTGATCAGACAATAACTCCGGGGCAAATAGGCGGCGGTTCCCTCATTGGAAAACGCGGACACATCGATATTCAGAGCTGCCAGTTCGGCCGGGTCGAAGCCGCCGGAGCGCGGCGCAAACAGATCTTCAATGCCGAAGGGATTAAAGCCGATGGCGTTGTATTTGCCAAAAGCCAGAAAAACCGCGGCGGCAGACGAGACATTGGTTCTGGCCTCGGGGATAAACAAAGAATTGCCATCCGCGCTGTACTCGGCTACGACGGCTTCAAAATCCGGCAGGTAGATATCCGGTGCATAGAGGCAAATACTTGGCGCGGCCAAACGCCACAACTTGATCATTTTGGCGATCGGGCCGCCGCTCGGATATGCGCCGGCGCGGTCCGGATCCTGCTGCAACCAAGCATTAACATACATGGGCAGGGCCAGTTCTTGAATACCGGCGGTGGCAATGGTCTGGACCGCACGGGCATAGTACCACGCCATGAAATATTCCTGAGCATCATCACCAAAGGCCTGCTCCCAACTTCCTGAGACACCGTAGGCTTCGGCAACAACCTGCGGTATGGGTTCCGGATATTTGGCATTGGCCACCGGTGAATAATCACGGGCGCTGCCCAACAGGCCGATCTCGTTTTCCACCTGCATCATAATCACCGTATGGTCGGTATCCACATCGCGGATGTGCGCCATGACGGCGGCAAACGCTCGAGCGTCGGCGGCTACGGCGGCATCGCAAAGTGGGGAAATTGTGTAGCTATCCCGATCACCAAAACGTGAACCCAACTGAGTTCCCTGCCCTCTGACACAAGGGAAATAAGTGACCGGATCCCGTTTGACCCAGCTCGGAACATACGACGATGCGCCGTTTTTCCAAAGGCCGAACCAGATCAAAACCAGGCGGATGCCCTCCTGGCGAGCATCGGCGATCAGATCATCCAGAACGGTAAAGTCGAACCGCCCACGACCGGGCTCGATCTGCTGCCAGGAAACCGTGGCGATGACCGAATTGAGGCCATCAATCTGACGCAGACCGGGCCAGACCACCTCACGCATATAGGCCGTGCTGGAAGCACTTGAATTGTGAAGCTCACCCCCCAGGGCAAAGAAGGGTTTGCCATCAACATACAGGGTAGCCAAGCCGTTGTTCATTTCAAGTTTCGGAAGCAGTTTCATTGGCAGGAACCTCTCGATTAATTAATATGGATCTGCTGACTGTATAATTGTACAACATGTCTCCCGGCCACATGAATTACCTGCCGTGGTGTTGAAACGCTTGTTCAACCGCCCAGATCTGATGGGGAAAAAACAATCGCTCTTTCACTTCAGCAAGCGTGAGCCAGGTCA
>JAAYPL010000073.1 GCA_012519875.1 Clostridiaceae bacterium
AGTGTTTGGGCAGAATATCTAATAGATTTTTCTTGGTTGATTTCTTTTTATTGGAGAAACATATGAAGCAAAACATTGCGGCTGAAGGCGAGCTGATCCTTGAAACAAAAAATTTGTGCAAGCAGTTCGGGCCGACAACGGCACTGGATCAAGTCAGTATAAAAATTCATCGCGGTGAAATCAGGGGCTTGATCGGCGAGAATGGTTCGGGCAAATCCACCCTTGCCTCGGTCATTTCCGGAATGCTTCAACCGACCGGTGGTGAAATGTTCTACCATGGAGAAATATATCGTCCTAAAACCATGATTGAGGGCGGGAGCCTTGGTATCGGAATGATCGTTCAGGAGCAGGGCTATGTCTCGGGCATTACGATCGCGCAGAATATTTTTCTGGGCGAAGAAGGACGATTTCGCAGGGGAGGCTTTATTTCTGCCAAAGCCATGAATCGGGCGGCCAATGAGGCGCTGGCCGAAATCGGCGTTACCGATGTGGATGCTGCTCAGTATATTGATGAGCTCGACCTTCAGGATCGCAAGATGATTGAAATTGCCAGAGTCATGGTCAACCAACCGGAAATTCTGCTTGTCGACGAAACGACAACGGCGCTTTCCCAGCGTGGGCGTGAGATCATATACGGCATTATGGATAAGATGCGTGATGAAGGGAAAGCGGTGATTTTTATCTCTCACGATCTGGATGAACTGATGGCACATTGCGATGCCATGACCGTGTTGCGTGACGGTAAACTGATTGCGACGCTGGATCAAGATGATTTTGCCGCCGATGTCATCAAGCGTTATATGGTCGGCCGTGACATGAGTGGGAAGTACTATCGTGAAGATAATGAAAAATCATATGAGGAAACCGTGGTCCTGGATGTTGATACCGTAACGACCGGCAGCGGCCTGCTCATTAATTTTTCCCTGCAGCTTCACCAAGGTGAGATTCTCGGTATCGGCGGCCTTTCACACTGTGGGATGCACGAGCTGGGCAAGGCTGTTTTCGGGGAGGAAAAGCTTTTGACCGGGTCGGTCACCCATGTACCGTCCGGAACAAAAATAAAATCAGCAAGGGATGCCATGCGCCACGGGCTTGGCTATGTTTCCAAAGATCGTGACCAGGAGGCGTTGGTTCTGACAGCATCGGTCAAAGACAATATTAGCTCGGCCGGTCTGGATCGCATCAATTCAGGTCCGTTTATTTTTCCCCGCAAAGAAAGAGACTATGTTGAAACCCAGGTTGAACGCTTGTCAATCAAATGTACGAGCATCAACCAAATCGTCCAATATCTCTCGGGCGGCAACAAGCAAAAGGTTGTTTTCGGCAAATGGATCGGTCGCGATTGTGACATTCTCGTATTGGATTGTCCGACCCGCGGCGTTGACATTGGTGTCAAAGCCGCTATGTATCAGCTGATAGAAGATATGAAAAATCAAGGAAAGTCGATTATCATGATCTCGGAGGAATTGACCGAGCTGATCGGCATGACCGACCGCCTCTTGATTCTCAAAGATGGTCGTTTGTCCGGCGAGTTTTTCCGCGGAGCCATGTCGGAGCACGAAATAATCAACTGCATGATTTAATCATGATCTGAAACAAGGAGCTGTCGATGCTGAAAAAGTATTGGGATGTAATTAAGAACTATTTCCCACTTCTGGGTTTTTTCCTCGTTGTTGCCTTTTTTGCGATTACGACCGATGGCGGAATTTTGCGTCCGCTCAGCCTGCAGAGCATTCTCAATTCAACCATGACCGGCGCGCTGGTCTCATTGGGCGCGGTTTTTGTTTTCGGTTCCG
>JAAYPL010000074.1 GCA_012519875.1 Clostridiaceae bacterium
GAAGATGGCAGTCAAAAGCTTTAATCCGACCTCTCCAGCCAGACGGCAGATGACCGTGGCGGATTTCTCTGAAATTTCCACCAAAGCCCCCGAGAAAAACCTGCTGGCCAAGAGGAAAAGACACAGCGGTCGCAACGCGACCGGTCGAATCACCGTCCGTCATCGTGGCGGCGGCAATCGCCGGAAAATCCGCATCATTGACTGGAAACGTAAAAAAGACGGTATGCCGGCCAAGGTTGTGGCGATCGAATATGATCCGAACCGCACCGCGCATATTGCCCTGATCCAATACTTGGATGGCCAGAGAGCCTATATCCTGGCGCCGGACGGCCTCAAAGCCGGCATGGTTGTCGAGAGCGGCCCCGAGGCCGACATCATCATCGGCAATTGCCTGCCGATTGAATATATTCCCGTCGGTACGGTGATTCATAACATCGAGATGAAACCCGGCAAAGGGGCCCAGATGGTTCGCACCGCCGGAGCCGGCGCCCAATTGATGGCAAAGGAAGGCGCCTATGCGCAGATCCGTCTGCCGTCCGGCGAAGTCCGCATGATACCTGTTCTGTGCCGCGCCACGATCGGCAGTGTCGGCAACAGCGAACACGAGAACATCAAGATCGGTAAAGCCGGCCGCCGGCGCCACATGGGCATCCGTCCGGGAGTCCGCGGCGTGGTGATGAACCCGGTGGATCATCCTCATGGCGGCGGTGAAGGCAAGGCGCCGATCGGCAGGCCCGGACCGGTTACCCCCTGGGGTGTTCCGACACTCGGCAAGAAAACCCGCAAACGCAAGAAACCCTCTGACAAGTTTATTGTCAAGAGAAGGAACAAGAAGTAATCGAATGGAGGCTTGCGGATAATGAGTAGATCAGTAAAAAAGGGATTCTTCGTTCAAGAGGCCTTGATGAAAAAAATCGAAGCCATGAACGCCAAGAATGAGAAGAGAGTTGTCAGAACCTGGTCCCGTGCTTCCACTATCTTTCCGGACATGGTCGGCCATACGATCGCCGTCCACGACGGACGAAAGCATGTGCCGGTTTACATAACAGAAGAAATGGTCGGCCACAAGCTGGGCGAGTTCGCTCCCACCAGAACCTACAGAGGCCATGCCGGGTCAGAGAGATCCTCCGGTGCCCGATAAGGCCGCCAAGGAACAGAAGGGAGGAACGAAAAATGGAAAGAAAGGTCATGAGCAAAGAATATCTGCTGGAAAATCGTGAAGAGATTCTGGCAAGATATTCCAAACCTGCCAGAAAATTCCAAAAACCGGTTCTTTTAACCAAAAAAGAAAAAAAGGTGCTGGGAATCGGCAGGGATGAAGGTCGCGCGGTTGCCAAGTATGTTCGTGTTGCCCCTCGGAAGGTCAATGTCGTTGTCGACCTGATCAAGGGCAAGCCAATTGACGAGGCCTATGCCATTCTCAAATATACGCCCAAGGCGGCTTCGCCGGTTCTCGAGAAATTATTGAAATCGGCCGAAGCCAATGCCGTTAACAATAACAGCCTGTCTCGGGATGCTTTGTATGTTGCCGACTGCTACGCAAATCAGGGGCCGGTGCTCAAGCGCATTATCCCCAGGGCTCGCGGCAGCGCGTCGAGAATTTACAAGAGGACCAGCCATATCACGGTCGTCCTCAAGGAAAAGAATTAAGGAGGGCGACGTCATGGGCCAAAAGGTACATCCTCATGGACTGCGTGTTGGCGTGATCAAGGATTGGGATACACGTTGGTACGCCGATAAAAAAGATTTTAGCAAATACCTCATCGAGGATAAAAAAATCCGTGACTTTGTCAAAGCCGAGTGTTTCAAAGCCGGTGTTTCCCGCATCGAAATCGAGCGCAAAGGCGACGATAAGATTCTGGTGGCAATTACAACCGGTAAGCCGGGCATCATCATCGGCCGTCAGGGATCCGGCATCGAAGACCTCAAGAAAAAGCTGAACGCCGAATTCGGCCGCAACTTTTTCATCAATGTCAATGAAGTTAAATCGATCGACACCGAAGCCCAGCTTGTAGCTGAAAATATTGCCAGACAGCTTGAAGAGCGTGTTTCCTTCCGCCGGGCTTTGAAACAGGCAATGGGCCGTGCCATGAAAATGGGTGCCAAGGGCATTAAAACCATGGTCAGCGGTCGTCTCGGCGGTGCTGAAATTGCCCGTGTCGAGCACTATCATGAGGGAACCATTCCGCTGCAGACGCTGCGTGCGGACATTGATTATGGCTTTGCCGAAGCCAAAACAACCTACGGTCGAATCGGCGTCAAGGTGTGGATCTACAAGGGTGAGATCTACCCGGCTCCTCGCAAAACTCCGAATACGGAAGGAGGCGAAATCTGATGCTGCTACCTAAACGCGTTAAATACAGAAGGCAGCACCGTGGCAAAATGACCGGAAAAGCCCGGCGTGGCAACGTCGTTGTCTACGGTGAATATGGCTTGCAGGCTATCGAACCCAGTTGGGTCACCAGCAATCAAATCGAAGCCGCCCGTATTGCCATCAATCGTTTCATCAGACGTGGCGGTCAGGTTTGGATCAAAATTTTTCCGGACAAGCCTGTTTCTTCAAAACCGGCCGAGACCCGAATGGGTTCAGGTAAAGGATCTCCGGAATATTGGGTGGCTGTGGTTAAGCCCGGTCGTGTTCTCTTTGAGATTGCCGGCGTATCCGAAGCCGACGCCCGCGAGGCCCTAAGGCTCGCGGCCCATAAATTGCCCTGCAAAACCAAGTTCATTGCTCGTGAGAAAGAAGGTGACGTGCATGAAGAAGCTTGAGAAGGCTGAAATTCGTAAAAAGACGATTTCTGAACTCAATGATGAACTGGTTGAGTTAAAAGAAGAATTGTTTAAGCTGCGCTTTCAGCACGCCACCAATCAGCTCGAGAACCCACAGAAGCTGGTTAGCTGCCGGCGGGACATTGCCCGGGTCAAAACCATTCTGCGTGAGCGCGAGCTCCGGGGCATTCAAGAGTGAAGGAGGAACATGTCATGAGTGTTGACAGGAATTTGAGAAAAACACGTGTCGGTCTGGTCAGCAGCGACAAAATGGACAAGACGATCGTGGTGGCTGTCACGGTGCATGTCCGCCATCCGCTTTATAAGAAAATCATCAAGCGGACTTTCAAGCTCAAAGCCCACGATGAAAACAATGAGTGCAAGGTCGGCGATACCGTCCGAGTGATGGAAACTCGCCCGCTCAGCAAAGACAAACGCTGGCGTCTGGTCGAAATCATAGAAAAGGCCAAATGATGCTGCTGTCGGTTAACGGAAAGGAGAAAAACCGTGATTCAAGTTCAAACAATCCTTAAGTCCGCCGACAACACGGGTGCCAAGGAATTGATGTGCATCAAGGTTCTCGGTGGTTCATGGCGAAAATTCGCCAATGTCGGCGATGTTATCGTCTGTTCGGTCAAACAGGCCGCGCCGGGCGGCGGTGTCAAAAAGGGCGAGGTCGTCAGGGCGGTTGTGGTCAGAACCAAAAAGGGCGTCCGTCGTCCGGATGGATCCTATATCAAATTTGACGAAAATGCCGCCGTCATCATCAAAGAGGATAAGAATCCGCGCGGTACCCGCATCTTCGGGCCCATCGCCAGGGAGCTCAGGGATAAGGATTATATGAAAATCCTGTCACTGGCCCCAGAGGTTCTGTAAGGAGGGACAGGCGGGATGTTAAAGGTACACGTAAAAAAGGATGACAACGTCTATGTATTGACCGGCAAGGATGCAGGTAAAACCGGTAAAGTTCTCCGGGTTTTGCCGGCTGTCGGCCGGGTCATTGTCGAAGGCGTCAACATGTCCGTTAAACACACAAAGCCCCGCGGGCGCAACCAGCAAGGCGGCATCATCAATCAGGAGTCCGCGATCGCCAGTTCCAACGTCATGTTGGTCTGCAACAAATGCAAGCGCCCCAGCAAAACCGGTTCCAGATACGAGAATGGCGCGAAGGTTCGTTATTGCAAAGCCTGCAACGAGACCATCGATGTCATTCGTGAGAAGAAGCAGTGATGGTGGCAGGGGGAGGATAGGATAAGATGTCAAGACTGAGAGACAGATATGTAAATGAGGTTGCCCCGGCGCTGCAGAAGACTTTTGGCTACAAATCACCGATGCAGACGCCAAAGCTGGAAAAAATTGTTCTCAACATGGGTGTCAGTGACGTTCGGGAAAATCCGAAAGCCATCGAAAATGCTGCGCGCGACCTGAGCATCGTTGCCGGCCAAAAGGCGGTCATCATTAAGGCCAAAAAATCGGTTTCGGCTTTCAAGCTTCGCGAAGGCATGAACATCGGCTGCAAGGTCACGCTGCGCGGCGAGAAAATGTACGAGTTCATGGACAAGCTGATCAGTATTGCCCTGCCCCGGGTTCGTGACTTTCGCGGTCTCAATCCCAATTCATTTGACGGCTATGGCAACTATGCAATGGGTGCCAGAGAACAGTTGATTTTCCCGGAAATCGATTATGATCAAATCGATAAAATCCGCGGAATGGATATTATCATCGTGACGACGGCCAAAACCGATGAAGAAGCCCGCGAGCTTCTTAAGCAACTCGGCATGCCGTTTGCCAGGTAAGCGGGAGGAACGGAAATGGCGAAAAAATCACTTATTCTTAAACA
>JAAYPL010000005.1 GCA_012519875.1 Clostridiaceae bacterium
AAAGGGCAACCTCTTTTATTCAGCGGGATCAAACTGGTCGGATAATTGCAAAAAATACAAAGGATGTGGCATATTTGCGTTTTCGTACACGTTATCATTGAGACGAAAATGAATGAATGAGGTGTATTCGATGAACATGAGAAAGTGGCTGAACGACTGCCTGGACAATCCCCGCAAAGATCCCCTGCCGATCTTATCCTTCCCGGGGATTCAGCTGCTGGACATGACGGTCGGCGAACTGGTCCGCGATGGTGAAAAACAAGCGCTCTGCATGAAAGCTATTGCGGATCGTTATTCGACGCTGGCGGCGGTCGGCAATATGGATCTCTCGGTTGAAGCCGAGGCCTTTGGAGCCGAAACGCGGTTTGATGATGATGAGGTGCCGAATATTATCGGCAGGCTGGTTGACACCGCCGAGGACGCGAAAACCCTCCGGATTCCTGCTGTTGGTACCGCCAGAACCAAAGAATGTATCAAAGCCATTGCCCTTGCGAAGGATATGATCAAGGACCGGCCGATTTTGGCAGGTATCATCGGGCCGTTTTCCCTGGCCGGCAGATTGCTGGAAATGGCGGAAATCATGTATAAAGTCGTTGACGATCCGGATATGGTTCACGAGGTTCTGGACAAAGTCACGACATTTTTGATTAACTACAGCCTGGCGCTGAAAGCCGCCGGAGCCGACGGTATCATGATGGCCGAACCGGCGGCCGGTTTGTTGTCACCGGCCTGGAATGCGGAATTTTCCGTAGATTATGTTACCCGGATTGTCAAGGCGGTTCAGGACGACCATTTCCTCGTGGTTTATCACAATTGCGGCAATGTTCTTCCCCTGGTTGATGACCTTATCGCTACCGGTGCCAGTGCCTTTCATTTTGGCAATGCCATTTCCATGGAACAGGTCATGGAGAAAATGCCTGCCGATTGTCTGGTCATGGGCAACATTGATCCGGTCACCCGGTTTTCCCGCGGTACGCCTGCATCAATCGCCGCCGCGACCGCTGACTTGATGAACGAAATGAAGACTTATAAAAACTTTGTTCTTTCGTCCGGCTGCGATATTCCGCCAATGACACCCATGGCAAACATCGATGCCTTTTTCCAGGCAGCCAAAGGAGAAAGCAAAACCAACACGGGGACGTTCTGACTACATCAATCCGCTTGTTGTTTTATGCTCTCAGCCATCAGCTTTTGCTTCCAGCTCCCAATGGGAAAGTTCCGGGAGGTCGAGAGCCAGCCTCTTTTCCAGCCAAGCTTCGGCCAAGGCGGACCATTTGGCGACATCGGCGTTTATTTGTGAGCGGGATTCGGCACTGGCCTGGGTGCCCAGACTTAAACCATGCTCGCCCTCTTCGAAGACATGCAGCTCAAAGGGGATCTTTTGCGCGGCCAGCGCAGTGGCGAGCACCGTGCTGTGCTGCACCGGCACCAGACTGTCGCCGGCGGTCGACCAGATAAACATGGGTGGTGTTTTGGCGTTGACCTGCCTGGCCGGGCTGACGGCCTCCAGCAAATCGGCGCCGGGGTTTGATGTTCCGGTAAAAGCCACAACCGAGGCATTGAACAAGGCCCTTCCCATAGGATCTTTTAAGT
>JAAYPL010000075.1 GCA_012519875.1 Clostridiaceae bacterium
CCACCCGTCGCGGAGCGGCTCCAACCCCCGCTCGATCGCGCGCGAGATCCGCCGCGCCCGGCGCATCACCCTCCTGACCACCTTCGCATCCACGACCAGCTCGAGCTTCATTCCCGTCCCCCCCCCGTCACACATACCCTCCTGCCCAACCGGATGGTTCCATGATAACACCGCCCCCTGCTCAAGAATCCTCTCCCGGCAGTGCCGCAACACGAGTGATTTCGCCCAACCGCCATGCCGTGGCTCCTGGGTTAGACAACCAAGCTTGCAAAGTCTGTTTCATCAGCACGGCCCATGATGGCCCTTCCGGTGACGCCCCTGTGGATTCTTCAATCAAAAACCACTGCGGCCCCATCTCCCAAGGACTCATTTTCGGGCTGGGCGCTGGTTTTGGGTTGATGATATTATGAGACTTTTTCTAAGCTGGGAACCTAATACTAAGATTCTGAGCCTACTTTCAGCACTGCACGTCAATTAACGAGAGGAGTTTTGAATGCGCGAGAAGATGGAATTGCTCCCAGATCCGGTACGGATGGTCGAAGGCCTTCGAGACACCGGATATCAGTTTAATACTGCAGTCGCTGATGTGATAGATAACTCGATTGCTGCTGATGCCAGTTTTGTCGATATAGCCTTGGAAATGGATTATCGCGGAAACATCACTCTCGCAATCTATGACGATGGTATCGGAATGGACCGGGATGAATTGATCAATGCTATGAAGTATGGATCAAAACCCAGGCCTTCCCCAGCCAGCTTGGGCAAATTTGGTCTTGGTCTAAAAACAGCTTCAACTGCGTTTTGTCGTCGACTGTCGGTAATCTCCCGAAACAATGCAAGTGCACCACTTGTCCGAGCTACTTGGGACCTCGACCATATTCGCGACACAAACAAGTGGGAGCTTTTGATTGACGATCCAACACAAGAAGAAATCGATAGTTTTCAAAATATTATTGGCAAGAACAAAGGAACTCTTGTTTTATGGCAGAAAGTGGATCGCCTCCTGAAAAACTATGCCAGGACTGGAGGTGTTGCAGCGAAAAGAGCTTTCAATAAAATTGCTGAAGACCTGCAAACACACCTCGGAATGGTATTTCAACGTTTTCTTGACCCTAACGATAACCGTGCACGCAACGTAACAATGCGGCTGAATGGAAAACAATTACAGCATTGGGACCCCTTTTGCGTTCAGGAGTCCAAGATCGTCAGTAAAGAGTCCCCAGATGTGGCTCTTGGTAATGACACAACCGCAAAATTCGATATAAAAGCTTTCGTCCTTCCACGGAAGGAGGAATTTTCAAGTGAAGATGCCGCCAAACAGGCACGCATCAGCAATACAAATCAGGGAATTTTCATCTACAGGGAAAACCGGCTCATCCACGGCCCTGATTGGCTTCGTATGTTTTCAAAAGAACCCCACCTTAGCCTGCTTCGCGTTGAATTCTCATTCGATCACCGGCTTGATGAAGCTTTTCAAATTGATATTAAAAAATCACAGATCATTCTGGATGAAGCACTTTATGATTTCATTCTGGATTTTTTAACTCCTCCTCGCCGTGCTGCTGAGGAGCTATACAGGAAAGGTCGCAAAGTTAAGACAACCGATGTTTCCAAAACAGCTCACGACAGTTCCAACCGAAATATTGGATCAAAGCAACGAGAAATCTCCCAGCCGGAAATTCAGTCCATTGACCAGATAAACAGCGAGGCTGAATTGATCAATAGCCAGGGTCCAGTTAGATTAAGACTGAAGATTACTACTGCGTCCAAACCACTGGAGGTACACGTTCAGCCTGTTGATAGTATTGACGATGGACTTCTCTGGGAGCCATGCCTGATTGACGGACATTGCGGTGTACGTATCAATACAAACCACCCCTATTATGAAAAGGTCTATCTCCCTAATCTGGCAGCGGGCGTAACTATCCAAGGTATGGATGCTTTGCTTTGGGGAATTTCCGTGGCTGAATTGAATTGTGTCCGCGATGATACCAAGTCTTCCTTTGCTGAACTCCGTTACGAAGTTTCCCGCAATCTGAGGAAGCTTGTACAGGACTTGCCGGAAGCACGGGAGGCTGAATGAAAACCCCTATTCTTAGGTTTGCGATTGATAGTGTTTATAGAAAAATTGGCATTGCCGTCGAAGCAACATCGGATCCGGCCGACCCTGTTTCATTTGATCTCATCCCCTCTGAGAATCATCCAAATGACTCCTTTTCTGTACATTTTTCCCTCAGCTGGCGTACAGCAACAGCAGAGTTCATCCCTGGCAAATTTGCTACGCCATTAATAGAGCAAATGGGATTGGCAGGCACAGATGGAAAGAGCTTATTCACTGCTTTTGCGTCAGCGCTGGAAGCGCGAAAAACCCATCTGACATTTCGGGTAAACGGGATTGATCTCTCTCCTCTTGATAGCACCGACTGGCCAACAAACTGGAGGAGGATCGAGCTCCAAGCGCGTAGTGCTCTTCAAGTGATTGAAAGGGATGACCTCGCCCAGATGCAGCAACTAATAACGGACCTTGTGATTCCCATATTTGGCATGGCTGTATCCTTGATTGGAGTTGAGGAAACCAAGGGATCCACTGAAGGAGAACCCGAAGGCAATGCTATCCAAACCCCAGCCACGCGATATGAACGAAAAAGGGTCAACCGAGAAGCCTGCATACAGTTAAAAGGCACGCGCTGCATGACCTGTGGCTTTGATTTTGGCACATTCTACGGTCCTATTGGTGCTGGTTATATTGAGATTCACCACATAACTCCTGTGTCCCAAATTGGGTCTGACTATCAGATCGATATAGCCAGGGATTTGGTACCACTCTGTGCAAACTGTCATGCCATGGTCCATAAGGAAAATCCACCTGTGCCGATTTTAAGATTATCCAAACTTATTCAGGATCGGAAAGGAGAATAAGACAAGGTTTGGGGAAAATCAGTGTTAAGGATGGAGCCATTTTTCTTAGTACCGAGAAGCAACAGGTCATGCTTCTTGCCGAGGAGATTTTTGCCATCATTTTCGAAAGTGCCCTTTCTGCACGGGGCATACCACTTTCACAAGCTGAATTCAATTCTACCGGGCTCAAGTTTTCCAAATATTCTGCTGCACCCACGGTTGTTTTGCAGCGGATTTCAGAGGATGACCTGTTCATAATCGAATGCCGCCTCTTCGGCAAAGGAAATGGTTTTGAGGCTGAGGTGAAGAAATGCACGGATTGTGATATTCCGGATTATGTCATTTTTAGAAACACATGGATGCCGTTACCTGCCGGTTCCATAGAAGCTGCTCGCTCTTTTTTAAAAGAAGTGGGTTTATCAGACTTTGGTCAGATCTCGCTCGAGCAATATCTGCGCATTCTCCAATTCAGAGATACATCGCTGCTTGTTGAAGACAGAACGAATACATCACTGCGCGCGGCGCATCTCGCAGGCACCTTGAAAGGTGATGTACCGGTTGATTTTATGGGCACCCTATATCCATACCAAGTGGATGGATACCGCTGGCTCACACACATGAAGCGATCCGGAGTAGGCTGTATAATTGCGGACGAAATGGGGCTAGGCAAAACGATTCAAGTTATCTGCCTTCTTCTTGATTTGAAACAAAACAGTTGTAATCCCAGCTTGGTTGTTACACCAGCTACCTTAATAGAAAGCTGGAAACGTGAACTGAAACGGTTTGCGCCAAGCTTGGATGTTTATGTTCACCATGGCAGTGGGAGAACTGGCTTTCCGGATGAACTACAAGAACATAATGTGATTTTGACATCATATGAAACCGCGGCAACAGATGTGTCGCTTTTGAGGAATGTTACTTGGCAGCTAATTGTAGCAGATGAGGCGCAGGCGCTTAAGAATCCCTCTGCCAAGCGCACCAAGCGACTTAAGACGTTATTGCGTCGATCTGCGGTTGCAATGTCGGGCACCCCATTTGAGAATCGACTAACAGACCTCTGGTCCATTACTGATTTCGTGGTCCCTTCACTGCTCGGGAGTCAGGCAGAATTCGAGAATCGTTTCCCTGAGACCATGGAGTCCGCGTCCAGTATCGAACCAATAATTACACCGATAATTCTCCGCCGAAAAGTCTCCGATGTAGCCAAGGATCTTCCCGAGCGGATTGACATTGCTCAGCCTTTGCAATTGGATGCTGAAACAGCCACGCTGTATGAATCACTTCGGCTGACGGCGGCCACCAGCGGAAACGCAAACCTGGCTCTGCTGAATACCCTGCGAATGTTCTGCACACATCCCTGGCTTTCCGGGCACTGCACACATATTTCAGCGGCTGATTGCTCTGTAAAGCTTCAGCGCTTATTTGAAATTGTGGAGGAGATTGTTTCCAGTGATGCCAAGACACTGATATTCACATCCTATCAGAAAGCAGCCGACCTCCTGTCCAGAGAAATTGCTTCCCAATTCAATATTTATACTGATGTAATTGATGGCCGAACTCCTGTCTCAGAACGACAGCAAAAAATTGATGATTTTACAAATCTGCGTTCGGCTGCTGCCCTCATTCTTAATCCGAGAGCAGCAGGAACTGGTTTGAATATTACTGCAGCCAGCCATGTTATCCATTTCAATCTTGAATGGAATCCAGCAGTAGAGGATCAGGCATCTGCGAGAGCATATCGTCTAGGACAAACAAAGATAGTTACCATCCACCGGTTATTTTATATAGATACCGTAGAAGATGTTATAAATGATCGCCTTACTCGTAAGCGAGAACTCGCATCCACCGCCGTCATCGGCACGGATGGTTCTGATGCAGACATGCAGGATATATTGAAGGCTCTGCGAGTATCACCTTTAAATCAAGGCAGAAGACATAATGACGGAAGCAACGGTAATAGAGAAAGTGCTCAGTGCCAATGACACAGGCGAAACTGGAGGGCATCAGGCAGGTATCCTCGTCCCCAAAGAGCCTCGGATCCTGGGTTTTTTCCCAAGCCTAAATGTGCATACGAAGAATCCCCGTGCAGTGCTCGATATGTTAGATGATACGGGCCACGAGTGGACATTCCATTTTATTTATTATAACAATCGATTTTTTGGCGGTACTAGAAATGAATACAGGATTACTGGAATGACGGCCTTCTTTCGGGAATTCAATCTCAGAACTGGCGACGCTGTGATTTTTCGCCGTATCTCGGCAAAGCACCTAAACATATCCTACCGTCGGGCAGCAGCAATGCAGAATAGAAAAATCATACACTTATCGTCAACCTGGAAGGTCATTAAAGCTAACGTATAAACACCGAATCAGGTATACACCTAATCCAATTGCCTGAGGTAATGCAACCGCCCTAAAATCCCAATAAAATCGAACGTTTCATTTTTTTTGTTTTTCCCTGGGCATATTTGATATCATCGCCTTTCATTGATATCACCTTTTCCCAGGGCAGGCGTCAATGTCTAAACAGATACTCGTTCGAAACATCCCGAGCCATGTTGCAGAATGGATAGAAAAGCAGCGGGAAGAGCATCGGATGACGCAGCAGGAATTCATTGTTTCCATCCTTGAAAAGGCATATGCTTCAACTCAAGCTCCATTGTTCCTCGGCAGGGCTCGGATCATTGAGAAACCTATTCCTGAGTGTTTGCCCTTCCGCTTTATTGACTTATTCGCCGGTATCGGAGGATTTCGCATTGCCCTTGAAAAGCTGGGAGGCCGATGTGTGTTTTCTTCTGAGTGGGACAAGTATGCGCAAAAAACATACAGCGCATGGTTTGGCGAAACACCCGCAGGCGATATCAGGAAAATAACGCCCACAGATATTCCCGACCATGATCTTTTAGCTGCCGGATTTCCCTGCCAACCCTTCTCCATAGCAGGGGTATCAAAAAA
Organism: Clostridiaceae bacterium; assembly: GCA_012519875.1. GTDB lineage: Bacteria > Bacillota > Clostridia > Saccharofermentanales > UBA5734 > UBA8949. The sequence continues at coordinate 5,854 of JAAYPL010000075.1, forward strand.
GAAGAGCCTTGGACAAGCCCACGGCTTTAAATGCGCCACTCAGGGAAACCTGTTTTTTTATCTTGCAAAGATTATAAAGATCAAACGCCCCCCTGTCCTTTTTCTTGAAAACGTAAAAAACCTTCAATCACATGATGAGGGTCGGACTTGGGCGGTCATTAAGGATACTCTGGAGCAACTCAATTATAAGGTTTTTGCAAAAGTGCTGGATGCCGCTCACTGGGTTCCGCAGCATCGCGAGAGGATCTATATCGTTTGCTTCGATAAGAAAGTTTTTGGTGATCAGATGGAATTCAGGTATCCAGATCCACCAAACGGAGTAGCACCTCGTCTTGCAGACATTCTCGAAAAGGAGCCTGACAGCAAATACACTTTAAGCCAGCATCTCTGGACCTATCTTCAGGAATATGCCGAACGTCATCGGGCTAAGGGCAATGGCTTTGGCTTTGGCATTCCCGATCCGGAGGGAATAACCCGCACCCTGAGCGCGCGCTATTATAAGGATGGATCAGAGATACTCATTTCACAGAACGGCCACAAACCACCACGGCGACTCACACCTGCGGAATGTGCGCGCCTGATGGGCTTTGATCCAGAAAAGTATAAGATTGTGGTATCAGATACCCAAGCCTACCGACAGTTCGGAAATGCGGTTGTGCCACTGGTTGTTGAGGATGTTGCAAGAGAAATTTTGAAGGCAATGTCTGCCCAATTGGCCAGACAAAATGATTGCCTGCTCAAGAAAAATGGAACTCAAATCCAATAAAGTCCTCCACTATGCTATCCCCGCCATGCGAAAAAGCAATCAATGAAGCACTTGAGTATGGAAATGCCATATTAAAATTCCTTTCTCCCAACGATGTTGGAATAACAGGAAGCCATCAGTGCGGCTTTTATCTGCCAAAATCTGTTTGGAAAATGTATACACCCCATGCCCCTGAGAGGGGGCGTCTGGACAAGCATAACGTTATAATCACCTGGCCGGATGGCCGTGAAACAAAATCTGTTATTACATGGTATGGTCAGAGGACTCGCTCAGAGTACAGGCTGACTCGATTTGGTCGAGACTTCCCATATCTTACCGCCGATAGCGTCGGGGATCTTTTGGTGCTAATTCCCATATCCTCCGCTGAGTTTCACGCGTACGTTTTTGATTTGGATGATGACATTGATGCAATTTTAACTGTTCTGGGAGTGGAGCCCTTTGAACGCTGGGGAATATTCCACAATGGTGTAGCGGAGATCGAGTCGCAAGATGAATGTGTCGATCGAAAAACCAAGGAGTTTGCCGGGCAGATCACTAGTTTCCCAGACGGCGATGCTTTTTCGCGGGAAACACGCCGTATTCTGGAGGAGTGTCTTGTTGCATTATCAGAACTCTCAGCCGATGACGTACTGATGAAGTGTTACGATACGGAATACCAGCTCTTCCGTGTTGTTGAACGCCGTGTCTGTCAGCCGGAAATAGTCCGGCCGTTCCGGAACATCGAGGATTTTCTGAAAACTGCCTCCAGTATTATGAACAGGCGCAAGTCCCGCGCCGGACGGTCACTGGAAAATCATGTTGATTATCTGCTTACACGTGCTGCGATACCGCACCAAATGAGACCAACAACGATAGACGGCAGACCGGATGTCATAATCCCAAGCGAGGAGGCTTATCACGATCAGTCATACCCGATTGACAAGCTCTTTGTTGTAGGAATCAAAACTACCTGCAAGGATCGCTGGCGGCAGGTCCTGAATGAAGGACGAAGGATTACAAGGAAGCACATAGTCACCATTCAGCAGGGCATATCTTCCAATCAGCTCTCGGAAATGAACACGGCCGGTGTAACCCTGGTTGTCCCAAGGTCCCTGCACCGGGTTTACCCCTCTAATAATCCCGCAACCTTGCTGAATTTTCAGGAGTTCATAGATTCAGTTAAGCGTAAAATTGAATGACATGACTGATGTCCTGACTACTGAGCAGCGCCGTCGAAATATGGCCAGCATCCGGGATCGCGACACCCGCCCCGAGATGGTAGTACGATCAATGATTCATGGCATGGGGTATCGATATCGCCTCCATCGCAAGGGACTGCCGGGAAAACCAGATATCGTTTTCCCCCGCCTTCGAAAAGTAATTTTCGTGCATGGGTGCTTTTGGCATATGCATGACTGTCGGTATGGGAAAGTCACGCCTGCCACAAATAGCGATTTCTGGCATAAAAAAAGAACCGGCAATGTGGAGCGTGATCGCAAAAACATTGCAGCTCTTAAAGCACAGGGGAGGGAGGTTCTTGTTTTATGGGAATGCTGGACCAGAGATCCTAAAATGATTGCCAGACAAATTGCCGACTTCCTTCCACCACGGAGATATTCATGCAAAACTCCAGTCCCTGCCCCTTTTGCGGCAAAAAGGTGAAACAGCGGGACGACAAAATCTACTGTGCAGAATGCAAAGCCCCAGTCCATGTGCAATGTATCGATAACGTGTACTGCGTATGTTTTCGGTGCCTTGAAAGACTGGGAGACTCTGCGAAAAAAGTTCCTGTGGATCCGGTCCAACGGGCTCTGATCCAGAAGAAAAGAAAAAGTATTGGGCTTTAGCTGCAACTTCTGGATTTCAACTCAGTCCCGGCTTTTCCCAATTCATGACCCCTTGATTCATTCCGCAGCCTGCCCTTGACCAGACATCCATTGCCGTTTTGAATCAGATACCATGCCAGCACATTTTGAATCTGTCTGCCGATTGCTTTGATCAATCCCGGCACTACGGCATTGCCGAACTGCCGATAAGCCTGTGTGTCTGATACCACAATCCTGAATTTTGCAGGATCGAATCCCATAAGCCTGCTACATTCAGCAGGCGTAAGCTTCCGAGGAGGTCCTGTATCGCTCCTAATCAGGATTTCTGAACCATCCTTGTAATATCGTGCGCTCAATGTACGAGAGATTCCTTCGGGATCAGCAATCCCGTATCCAAAGCCATGTCCCTTGGATTTATGCGATTGCGCATGGCGTTGAAGGGTATTCCATAGCTGTTCGCTCAACATGTATTTCGGATCCGGGTTCGGCTCCAGAATATCAGAGACCTTATGGCACCTGCCTTCAGGAGGACTTGGAAAAACAAAGGGCGGGGCCGAACCAAAAACGTTGCGATCAAAGCAAACAATATAAATTCTCTCACGGTGTTGCGGAACCCATCCACAGGCATCGATAACCCGTGCAAAAACCACATACTCCAATGCCTCAATCGTATCTCTGATTGTCTGCCATGTGTGTCCATTGTCATGAAACTTCAGATTTCGGACGTTCTCAAGTAAAAGAACAGGCGGCCTTTTAACCCTAATTATATCTGCCAGATAAAAAAAGAGATTGCCCAGAACTCTGTCATTGAATCCATGCGGCTGGCCAAGGCTGGTTCGCTTGGAGACTCCTGCAATGGAAAAGGGCTGACAGGGAAAGCCCGCTACGAGCAGATCGTGATCTGGGATGCTTCCCGGATCAATTTCCCGAATATCCCGATGAGGGAGTTCACCAAACCATGCCTTATAGGTTTGACGCGCGAAAACATCTTTTTCACAGGACAGCACACATCTCCCACCCAGTTCCTCAAGAGCAATCCTAAATCCGCCAATCCCTGCAAAAAGATCTATGAATTTGAACGGCATGCCACCGGCTATTTGATCCTGACGCTTTAGGTTGTCAGCAAACAGTGGCATTTCGAGTGCCTGTCTGGCTCTCCTGAGCACTGCAATAACAAATTCATCAATGCCAATCTTTTTCTTGCGGCATTCACGGTCAAGCCAGTTCCGAAGATCAACCGGCAGATTCTTGATTGTCAGTCGAGATTTCATCTGTCCCTTCTATGCAATGTGTTCACATATCTAATTGGAGAGGGTCCAATTGAGCAATTTTATTTGTGGAAACTCGTCAATTCTTCACGGCCATAGCCGTCAATTACACGGGAGCCCTTAATCGGTCGAAGGCGCGGCTTTTTTAGATGAGAGTTTATGCCTGAAAGCCATGTGGCCAAATCAGGCAATTTGCTAGTCTGTGTGGAGGACCGGTCTGGTGCAGCCGTCGAAGCCTTCAAGAAGAGCGTCCCGACAGAGCCGGCCTGCTGTCGGAAGCATCGTATCCGGATGTCCGAGTTCAATTATTGGCGACGAAAGCTATCCAGCTCCGGGATTGTGAAAGAAGCAGCCCAATGGGTTCCGGTTACCATTGATAAACCTATTTATGTGCGCACCATTGGGAAACCCGCAATTGTTCATACCATAAATGAACAGATTGGGGTTAGGCCTGCACTGTCATTTTCTTGCTGAGATTTCCTGCTACAATGCCCGCGGACCCTGTCGGGGAGATCGCACTTCATGCGCAAATACAAGGGCGGGCTGCTGTTTGCCGCACATGACCTGGACCGGTTTCTCGGGTGCACGCACGCGACGGTGCTCGACCTCCGCGACCTGGAGGAGCCGCTGCCGAAGACGGATGAGGACGGGCAGCTCGCGCTTTTGCGGGAGAAGGGGATCGAGCACGAGCGGAGGTACCTGGAGGCGTGTAAACACGAGGGGCTCGCGGTAGTCGAGATCGGGAGCGGGGGGGCGCTCGGGGAGCGGGTGCGGCAAACGCGCGCGGCGCTGGCGTCCGGGGCCGACATCGTCTACCAGGGGGCGCTCCTGGGCGGGAGGTGGCACGGCTACTCCGATTTTCTCCGGCTTGCGGGGCGGGACGGCGCCGGGCGGCCTCTTTACGAGGTGCTCGACACCAAGCTGTCGCGCCGCGCCGCCCCGGCCCACATCATGCAGCTGTGCGTCTATACGGAGCTGCTTGCCCGGCTGCAGGGGGCCGAGCCGCAATCGATGTACATCATCCTGGGGGACGGGCGCGAGGAGGCGTTCCGCTTCGCCGACTTCGCCGCCTACTACCGGATCGCGCGGCGGCGGTTCGAGGAGTTCGTTTCGGCGCCGCACCCGGAATCGCACCCCGAACCCTGCCGGGCGTGCGACAACTGCCGCTGGCGCGGGCGGTGCGAGGAGCAGTGGGAGCTGGAGGACCACCTGAGCCTGGTCGCCAACATCCGGCGCACCCAGATCGACCGGTTGCAGGCGGCGGGAATCGGCACGGTGCGGGCGCTGGCCGCCCTTCCGGACGCCGCCGCCGTCGCCGGGATGGCGCCCGAAACGCTCGAGCGCCTGCGGGCCCAGGCGCGGCTGCAGGTCGAAAAGCGGGACAGCGGCGAAAACCGGGTGGAACTCCTCCCCCTCGAAGAGGGGCGGGGGTTCGCGCGGATGCCCAGGCCCGACCCCGGCGACCTGTTCCTCGATTTCGAGGGGGACCCGCTCTACCCGGACGGGCTCGAGTACCTCATGGGGGTCTATTTCGTGGAGGGGGGAAAGGGGAGGTTCCAACCTTTCTGGGCCCACGACCACGATGCGGAGCGGGAAGCGTTCGAGCGGTTGAGCAATTTTTTCGCCGCGCACCTGGCCGCGCACCCGGCGGCGCATATCTATCACTACAACCACTACGAGGAGACGGCGCTCAAGCGCCTGGCATCGGGCTACGGGACGCGCGAGGACTTTGTCGACCGGCTCCTGCGCGGCCGGAAGCTGGTGGACCTCTACAAGGTGGTGCGCGAAGGGGTGCGGGTGTCCGAGGCGCGCTACTCGCTCAAGAACCTGGAAGCGTTTTACATGGAGGGGCGCGGCGGCGAGGTGAAGACCGCCGGGGACAGCATCGTCGTGTACGAAAAGTGGCGCGCGACCGGTGAGGCCTCCCTGCTTGCCGAGATCGCCGAATACAACGAGATCGACTGCCGCTCCACCGCGCTCCTGCGCTACTGGCTCCTCGGGTTGCGTCCCCCGGAGGCCGCCTGGCTCGAGCCGGCCGAAGAAGCGGACGAGGAGAAGGAGGCGACGCGCGCGGAAGCCGAACTCCGGCACTCGGAGTGCGCGCGGCGCCTGCTCGAGCGCGCCCCCGCCGCCGAAGTCCCGGTGCGCAGGCTGACGGCCCAGCTGCTGGAGTTTCACCGGCGGGAGGCCAA
>JAAYPL010000076.1 GCA_012519875.1 Clostridiaceae bacterium
ATCCGAACCTTGAAAAAACCACGCTGACGGGGTAGATCGTTCGGATATAGAGCAAACGCCCGAAACCATTGAAAACACGTGGCTTCGAGCGTTATTCTTTGCTTTTTACTGCAAAACTTGGGTTATAGAATAAGCTTATATGTTTCTTGACACATTTTCAACTTTTCAGATCGCCTGGTTAAAGGTTGATAAGCATTTTCCTGATTGTAATCAAGCGCTTTTTAATCGTTTCGTTTTTGCAACCACCAATTGTTCCACGACAGAGTAATTCTCCTGAGTGCAGAACAACGCAATCTGCTCCAGCCATCCGCTCCGAAGGAGGATGGTGCGGCTTTTCGGCTTGTATTTCACCTTCGTGACACGATTCCATTTAAGAGAGGTTTCCTGCCTTGACTGAGCCAGCATTCCGGCTCCGCTGACGGCAAAACTCCCGGTAAACAACCCCAACATGACTGTCGAGGCATTGAGGATGCGGTTTTTCTTCGCCTGTTTTGTCTGGGTTCGGCAAAGCACGCCCTTGCCGTCCAGCACAAACTCGACCTCATACTTGCCCCGATAAATCACCATGATGAGAAGCCAAGTAAAAAACAGCAATGCGGCGATGAGCCCCAACGCATAGAGTGCATAGACGCTTTTCCCCGATGTACACCCGATGATGAGTACAAGAAGGCCGAACGGGATGCCGATCGCGATTCCCAGCTGCTTCAAAATCACCGGGTTTTTAAAGATGGGAACACTGATGCACCAATCCATTCTTTTAATCGTATCTATTTCGCTGCTCAACGGAACACCCCCCTCGTTTTTATAGTTATTTTGGAGCTTCACATATCCGCAATTTTCGATTTACCATTCAAAATTCTCCGGGTACTCAAGATTCGGATCACTCAATTCGTATATGGTCGTCTTATATTTCTTCGCCCAATATTTTAAGTCATCTTCCATACTTTTATATCCTTGAGGTTTCTTTGCTATGCGCTTGGCAATATTTCTAAGCTTATCCTTTCTTTTTTCCGGATGCGTCCTTATCAGCTCAATATTGCATTTATCGATATAATGCGTGGCGTAATCCATATAGCACTCATCGGCTCTCTCAAACAATCCCATGATTTTTTCCAATTCCTCATCACCGACAACTTCTCCAAGAGCCTGCCATATTCCGGCCCACAATACATCCAAATTAGCTCGATCCCTGATATAATCCGAATACAAAAACGACAGCGATTCTTCATGCTGCGCACTTGCCTCGTCCCTTATTCCGTAATACATATGTGAAAAAATATATGTTTGAGGAACAGACATCGCCAGAAAAATCGCCTCCGGAAACAATATGTTCACGCTATAATATACATTCTGAGTTGGCGTAATCATGTTATGCCTTTTCATGATCTCCGGCGACATTCCATTTTCTTCCAGGACTATGTCCCGATTTCCCATGCAGGCGTGGCGTATATCATAGCACATTCCCAGCAATCTGATTCGTACTCCATAATAAAAATCCTTTCTTTCATCATTTTTCGTAACTATCCTATGTATACTATCAACCACCTCATAAAAGTCGTAAAAGTCTCCCTGAATTGTGATACCGATTAAATTTTTCGTTGGCTTAATAAAAATCACTTTTTGACACCCTTTTGCAATCTAAACTGTTTGGATTTAACAAAAATCAAACAAATTGACCACCATGATTCCTGTCTTACCCATCAAATCCGACGTCTCATTACCGGCATTGCAGCCGGACAAGCGGTTCGATTCGCTGAACATCCTCCTTTCCGGGAGGTTCCGTTCCCTGGGTCATGCAGGCAGCAGTTCCGTACGCAACCGCCCGGGCCAATCGTTTCTCCCCATTGCAACCGTCTGCGGCGGCAGATAAGAATCCCGCAATGGAGCTGTCTCCGGCGCCTATCGTGGAAAGTACGGTTACCTTCGGGGGAATCGCCAAGAAGATTCCTTCGTCGCAGACCAGCAACGCCCCCTCAGCGCCCATGCTGATCATTACATTGGCAATTCCCGCTTCATGGAGCGTCTTTGCTTCCCGACAGGTTTCTTGCAGGCAGCGAACCTCCCTGCCCAAATAGGCGGCAATCTCTTCTTTGTTGGGCTTGATGAGCCAAGGCTTCAAATCCAGTAAATCTTCCAGGGTAAAAGAGCGGGAGTCTACCACAATTCTAGCCCCCCGGCCTTTGGCCCGATGCAGCATCTCCTTCACTTGCGCGACTTCAATTCCCTCCGGCACCCGACCGGTCATGGTAATCACCGTTTCCGAGTCAGCCTCAGAAAGCAGACTCTCTGAGATCCGATCCAGCAAACCCGGTTGCGCGGCAAAACCCGGGAAGCTGATGCGTGTTTCGGTCCCATCCTCCGCACGGATTGTGATGTTCTCCCGGATGCGCCCCGGTGTGAAAATCGCAGTGTAATCCAAACCGTCTGCCGACAGGTTTTTCAAAAAGCCATCGGCATTCTCTTCTCCCAGTACCACCAATGACCGATTGGGGCAGCCATTCCGAATCAAGGCACGGGAGATATTGACACCCTTCCCGCCCGCTTGGCAAGCAGTCATATGGACGAGATTCTCATGAGCCAGTATCAAATTGCCGCGGCAATGCACATCAAATGCCGGGCTGAGAGTCAAGGTTATGATATTCATCATGGTCACACTTCCACTTTCGGTACATGGGCCGGTACACGCTTCATCCCGCATCCTTGTGCTTCTGATACATGGCAATAATTTCATCCATCAAATCTTTAAGTTCATATTTAACTATTTCAAATCCGGGCGGGAAAGCGTTGTTACCATAGGCGCTGATACTCTCGCCGTTTTCGAATTCAATGACTATGTTGAACATGTGCCCGTCTCTGACACTTCTGTTTGTTTTATCGAAGCCGTCCCAGGACCGGATGTCACGGGTGTCGTAGATTTCGACAGCTCTGCCGTAAAAAGTTTTGATGGCATCCCTGTACTCATCTGTTTCCCAGACCAATTCTGCGGATTCATCCGGACTCTCAGGGTCGAAAAATTCTGCCCTGAGGATGTATCTGCCATCATATTGATCAATTGTAAAGCTGTAAATATCGGGTTTTGCCATACCGCTTTGCCAATAGGCAAATCGGACAATGCCGGAAAGCGAGGCGATATCTTGGCCCGGAAACTCAGACAAAAAGAGTTTGACTACATCCCGCATCCATTCACTGCCGGGGGTGGCATTCTTATGAAAGTAAATCGATTCGCCGGATTCATATTTGCAGAGAAAACTGGTCGGCTCATCAGGCAGGCCGGCGGTCACACTGTAATCGCCGTTCCATGTTGCCAGGCCGTGTTTATCGAT
>JAAYPL010000077.1 GCA_012519875.1 Clostridiaceae bacterium
AACGCATTGACGTGATTGCTACCGCCCAGCGATTGGGCGCTACGGTCATGGACCTGGAAAAACTCGAATTGACTTATGCGCCGCCCTATTCGTCTGCCAAGGATCCGGTCAACATGCTTGGATTTACGGCCGTCAACATCATGCGTGGCGATGTAGCGGTATTTCATTACCACGATGTCGCGGACCTTGATCCGAATCGAGACCTGCTCGTGGATGTCCGGTCCAAAGAGGAGTCTTTGCCGGGCAGTATCGCCGGTGCGGTCCATATCCCACTCGAAGAGCTTCGTGACCGTCTTGATGAACTGCCGCGGGATCGCCGGATTTATTTATTCTGCCGAGTCGGCCGGCGCAGCTATTTCGCCGCCAGAATCCTTGAGCAGAATGGTTTCACCGAGGTTTTCAGTCTTAGCGGCGGTTATGAGCTTTACAGTTCGGTGGTTCTCGATCAAGCAACCGGGAAGCCGTGCTTGTCCAGGGAGGAACAGCAATGAAAATAACATTTCTTGGCGCAGCCGAAGCAGTTACCGGCTCCTGTTTTCTGGTCGAAACGAATCACACCAGATTTTTAGTGGATTGCGGCCTTCATCAGGGATGTCCGGAGGAAGACCGGCTCAATCGCACCCGATTTCCGTTTGATATTGACCATATCGATTTCATGCTGCTGACACACGCCCATATTGACCACAGCGGCCGTATTCCCAAGCTCTATGTGGATGGTTATCGCAAACCGATTTATATGACCAAGGCCACAGCCGAGCTTTGCTGCATTATGTTGCCGGATTCCGGCTATATTCAGGAAATGGAAGCCGAATGGCGAAACCGGAAGAACAACAGGGCCGGCAGGCCGAGAGAAGATGCCCTTTACACAATGGACGACGCTCTGAAATGTCTGGAGATCTTCCGGCCGGTGCGATATGACGAACCGTTTCAACCGGCAAGGGATGTTCGCGTGATCATGCGTGATGCCGGCCACATTCTTGGTTCAGCCATTTTGGAAATCTGGGTTGATGAACCCGAGGTCGGAGGCGGAAAAGCCACCAAACTGGTCTTTACCGGTGACCTTGGGAACAAGGGCGTCCCGATTATGCGTGACCCGACGATTATTGACGGGTGTGATTATCTGGTGGCCGAATCCACTTACGGTGACCGGGATCACGTGGAAACCGGCAATGACGTCGAACGATTTGTCCGCATTATCAACGAAACCATAGCCCGCGGCGGCAATGTGATTATTCCGTCTTTCGCGGTGGGGCGCACCCAGGAGGTTATTTACGAACTCAACCGTCAGGCCGATATTTACAAGGATCAGGTGGTCCCATTTATGAAAACACCGGTCTATGTGGACAGCCCGCTGGCGGTTTCGGCCACGAAAATATTCCGCCAGAATACGGATTGCTACGACGATGAAGCCCGGAGATATGTGGAGGACGGGGATCATCCTCTGGATTTTCCCAATCTGCATTTTACCGCCAGCGTCGAGGAGTCCAAGCAGCTGAATATCGATCCGGAAAGCAAGATTATCATATCGGCCAGCGGTATGTGTGATGCCGGTCGCATCAAGCATCACCTCAAACACAATTTGTGGCGTCCGGAGTCGACTGTGTTGTTTGTAGGTTATCAGGCCAAAGGTACACTTGGGAGGCGCATCCTGGACGGGGCGAAGAAAGTTCGTATTTTCCAGGAGGATATTGCGGTCAGGGCTCGGATCGAATATTTTCAGGGATTCTCCGGGCATGCCGATCGAGAGGGCATGTTGGAGTGGATAGGAGCCATGCGCAAAAAACCCAAGCTGATCATTCTGGTGCACGGCGAACCGGACGTGCTGGCGAAATTTTCCGAAACCGTGGAAGAACGGCTTCACATTCAGACACAAATAGCCAAGCTGGGTCAATCGATCGATCTGGGGACTTATGTCAGCCGGAGCCGGCTGGCGGAACTGGTGTTGACCGAGAATGCCCTGAAGCAAAGAATTGTTTCTGTTACGGCAAGACTTGATGAATTGCAGGCCGAACTTAACCTGCTGGCCGAACAAAGCAAAGCCGCCATTCACAGATCCAAAACCGGTACGGAGCGAGATGAGATCCTGGCGAAATTCAAAGATCAAGTTCAGAAAAAGACCGAAGAAATCCTGGCAAATGTGCGTTAGGCCAAATGTCGCGATCGACCGGGGCGATCGGTAAAGGCCTGAAAGGCCAAGAAAAAACTGTAAGCGGATGACGGTCTTCTGCTATAATGAATTTACCAATGGAAAAAGAGCAAGGCGAGGTGCTGACTGTGAAAGTGAAACAAAAAGTTCAGGACTTTATGTCCGGCTATCGGATGGATTGCAAAAGCATCGACCTCGATGCGGTTTGCGCTGCGTTTATTGAA
>JAAYPL010000078.1 GCA_012519875.1 Clostridiaceae bacterium
ATGCTTGAAGGAAAAGGGCTGGAGGTTTTTGACCTTGGCACCGACGTTCCTGCCGAGCGCTTTGTTTCGGCGGCCATTGAGCACGATGCCCAGCTTATTTGCTGCTCGGCCCTGCTCACCACGACCATGAGCGAAATGAAAAACGTCGTTGACGCGGCTGTTGCTGCCGGCATTCGCGACAAGGTCACGATCATGGTCGGCGGTGCACCGGTCAATGAGGCCTTTGCCAAAAGCATCGGGGCGGATATTTATACTGCTGACGCGGCGTCGGCCGCCGAAGCCGCAGCCGCGGTTGTGATGAAAGAATCCTGATTTACCGTCAAGCCATGCCAAGTGCTTGAGATACCATTTTGTGTTTTAACGCCTCGCAAAGCAGATCAACTCAGCTTTTCGGGGTGTTTTCTTTTTCCCCCGATCCGCGTCGGTTCAGACCTCAATCACCGAAATGACGATGATCGGCCGACGATGTGTCCGTTCAAACAAAAAATCTCGCAGGAGGTTTTGCAAACTTCCTGATTTGATTAAGTCGTGCAATGATTTTCCTTTCCCTGCTTTACCGGTAAAGTGGGCGATTCGTTTCTGACTGTCTTTGATGATCCGTTCCTGCTCGCTTTCGTAGATAAAACCACGAGCTTGGATATCCGGCTCGCCGACCATCCGGCCGGTCTGATGATCAATCGCGATAAATACGGCGACCAGCCCGTCTTCCGCCAGCACGCGGCGGTCACGCAGGACAGGATTGTCGATATCAACCATGCCGGAGCCATCAATCAGGACACCGCCGGCGGGAACAAAACCGCTACTTCATACCCGGCCGTCGGCAAATTCGAAGATGTCCCCATTGTTGAGCAGAAAGATATTTCCCCGGGGCGTGCCCATCTCGTGGGCCAGTTCGGCGTGTTTATGCAAGTGGCGGTATTCGCCGTGGCCGGGTATGAAGTAGCGAGGTTTAATCAGATTGTGAATAAGCTTTAATTCGCCGCTGTAGGCGTGGCCGGAAACATGGATCTCGGATAACGACTCGTAAATAACATGAGCTCCGCGTTTGAACAGCTCATTGATGACGCGGTAAATGGGCTTTTCATTACCGGGGATCGGACTGGCGGAAATAATCACTGTATCTTCCGGCTGGATTTCGATTCTCCTATGGGACGAGAACGCCATCCGGGTCAGAGCCGACATCGGCTCACCTTGACTGCCGGTTGTAATGATGACAATTTCCTCGGCGCCATAGTGATCAATATGATTAATGTCGATCAGTGTATCCGGCTTCATGTTCAAATAGCCGAGAGAATCGGCGGCGTGAAAGACATTGAGCATGCTGCGACCGACCAAAGCCACCTTGCGGCCGAATTCTTCGGCTGCGGTAAAAATTTGCTGCATACGGAAGATGTTTGAGGAAAAAGTGGCGACCACAATACGGCCGGGTGCTTTGGCGAACAGATCCGCGAAGGATTCTCCAACCTTACGCTCCGATGTCGAATAGCCGGGACGTTCCACATTGGTGCTTTCACAAACCAGCAGCAGAACACCCTCATCGCCGATGGCAGCGATTCTGGACAAGTCAATGGGTTCGCCATTAACCGGAGTGTAGTCGATTTTAAAATCACCGGAATGAAAGATCGTGCCGGCCGGCGTTCGGATGGCCAAGGCGTTGGCATCGCCGATGCTGTGATTGACACGAACAAATTCGACGCTGAACTGACCGGCCGGGATGACCACGCCGTCCGTGACCGGGTGCAGGGATACCCCTTTTACGCCGGTTCCCCGGTCGTCCAGTTTGATGCGCACCAGTTCGATGGTTAAGCGGTTGCCATAAATCGGGACATTGATATCGCGGCAAAAATAAGGCAGGGCGCCGATATGGTCTTCATGCCCATGGGTCAGAAAAACACCGCGGATCTTCTCCTTGTTCTTCAATAAATAAGAAAAATCAGGAATCACGATGTCAATGCCCGGCATGTTTTCTTCGGGGAAGGCGATGCCGCAGTCGACAACGATGATGTCGCCGCCGTATTCATAGACCGTCAAATTCTTGCCGATTTCCCGCATTCCTCCCAAAGGGATGACGCGCAAAAGAGGGGAGCCGTTTTTATCAGGTGCTTGCTTGCTTTTATTCTGTTTCGCTTTTGTGGAACGTGTAGATTTGCCGCGGCTGGCAGTTTTTTTCTGCACAACAACAGCACCGGCAGTTTTCGGGTCTCCTTGGCGACCCGAAACCGACCGGGAGTTTTTCCCGGTTGATTGATTGGGCATGTTGCTTATAACCTCCAGTATCGTCTAAATTTTATCTTGGGGTAATCATAACATGAAAAAGGATGAGTGACCAGCCGACGAGTCAAGCCTAAAGCACAATACGAGGAACCGAGGAACCGGCGTGAGGAATCGGTCGGCGTGAAAGTGTTGCCAATGCTCCTTTTCCGTGATA
>JAAYPL010000079.1 GCA_012519875.1 Clostridiaceae bacterium
ATGCGCCCGGCCAAGAACAAACACAACATTACCAAGCTCCCAATCACCAGTGGTGGCAGTGTCCGAGGTGTCGCCAAACCAATCAAGGCAGGTTTTGCAGAAATTGCGGTTTTCAAAATCCAAACCAGGGATAACACGGCGCTCCTAAGAGCGATGTATCCGTTGAGCGCCTTGACAACCTGTGTTACGATGTGATCAAGCCTAATTTCAGGAGGCAAGATTTATGAAAAAAGTTCTTGTTGATCAGGCACTTGAAAAAGGCAAAGGTGTTTTAAGATTGGCACCGACTTGGGTTCCCCGCGCCTTCTGCAGGCCGGGACGCCGTTTGAAACTTCATCCGGACGATTATTTTTCGTTAGGGTTAAAGCGCGGCGGCATTGATGAACGTTGGCTTTCCTCTGCCACACCTGCCGATAACGGCCCCGGTACGCCTGGTGATGAAGGCTTAAGTTATATTGTGATTGATGATGATGGGAAAGAAAAGGTGATGTTGGCTGAAGCTGTCGATCTGCTTGGCGAAGATCTGATTGGTCCGCAGCTGTGGGGAAAGTATGGAAAATGGCCCATGTTCTCAAAGTTTTTTGACAATCTTGGCCCATTGCCGCACCACATCCATCATCGTGACCGGCACGCGGAAAAAGTCGGTCAGGCCGGAAAACCGGAAATGTATTTCTTTCCGGCTCAGATGAACAATTATCCTGGAGAATTCGCTTATACATTTTTCGGATTTAATCCTGAAGTCACGAAACAGCAGGTTCGCGAATGTCTGATGAATTTTGAAAAAGGCGATAACCACATTCTGGAATTGAGCCGTGCATACAAGCTGCGGGTTGATACGGGATGGGATGTTCCGCCGGGCGTCCTTCACGCACCGGGAAGCTTATGTACCTATGAGCCCCAGTTCTCATCTGATGTCTATGCCATGTATCAATCTGTTCTTTTTGCAGATCATGTTACACCGCCGGAGTTGCTGTGGAAAAATATGCCGGAAAGTGAGTATGGCAATTATGACTACCTGATGGATGTCATTGACTGGGAAAGGAATATTGATCCCGATTTTGCTCAGAAACATTTTATGCCGCCCATCCGAATCAACAATCGTGATGAGCAGCCCGGTTTGATCGAGGAATGGATTTGCTACAAATGCGATCAAGTCAGTGCTCAGCGATTGACCCTTTATCCCGATTCCAGCGCAGTCATTAAGGATGAGGCCGCATATGGCTTAATTTTGATTCAAGGACACGGCAGTATTAATGGGCAGATCATGGAAACCCCATCAATGATCAGGTACGGGCAGCTTACGAGGGATGAGTTTTTTGTTTCCCATCATGCTGCCAAACAAGGTGTCACGCTTGTAAACAATGCTTTATCCGAGCCGCTGGTTTTGCTGAAACATTTTGCCGAAAACCCTGAGATCCCGATTACATAAGCAATCAAACAGTATTGTTCAGGTTCCGATAGAATGGCAGTAAGCACGAAGTAATTTCAATCAGGATCCTTGATAAAAGGCATATCGTAAGGAGGGTTTTCATAATGGTTGATACTCTGAGCCAAAACATGTCCCGACAAGATATCTTGCGTCGTACAGGACATATCTCACAGGTTGCCCATGCTCGCCCCTTTGAATTTACAAGTGGGAAAGGGACGGGCTGTAAAGCGATCGGGGTAGTAACGGGTGGCGGCCTTGAATTTACAGTCCTGCAGGATCGTTGCCTGGACGTGCTTGATCTTCGATACAAGGGCGTTAATCTAAGCTTCATCGCAAAGCCGGGCGTGACGTCGCCGCAATTTTTCGTTCCTCATGACCAGTTCCGGTACTACTTTAATGGAGGTTTTTTGTATACATGCGGCTTACGCAATGTAGGTACATCGACAAATGAAAACGGAGAAGAGCATCCGATGCACGGCCGTATAGGCGCAATTCCTGCTGAAAACGTTGGAATATCCACACGCTGGCAAGAAAACCAATATGTGATCAGTATATCAGGTGAAATGAGGGAAGCATCATTATTTGGTGAAAACCTGGTTTTGAGCCGTCGCATTGAAACTCAAATGGGTTCCAAACGAATCGAAATTTTCGATCGACTTACCAACGAAAATTGTCGGCCTGAGGAAATCATGTTGCTTTATCACATGAACTTCGGATTCCCCTTTTTAGGGCCCGATCTACGGTTGATGCTGCCTTCTTCTACGGAAACCTCGCCGCGGGATGAAGATGCAGCCCAAGGAATGAAGGACTATAAAGTTTTTACCGACCCCATTGATGGCTACCGTGAACAATGCTTTTATCATACTTTGGGATCGGATTCGGACGGGAATACTTGCGCGCTTCTTTACAATCAAAGCTTGAACATTGCCGTATCCTTGCGTTACAACGTAAACCAGCTGCCTACCATGACACAATGGAAATGCATGGCTTCCGGAGATTATGCCCTGGGGATAGAGCCGGCCAACTGTCACGTCGGCGGGCGAACAGCAGAACGCGAAAGAGGCTCTTTGAAGTCGCTTGCGGGTTTCGAATCTATGAACATCAAACTGGATATAACTGTATTGGAAGGGGACGAAATTCCATTGTTCCTCCAGACATGCGGATTGCGACTGGAATGATCGCAAAACGCGTTTTGCGAGAGTCACTTCCACTTGTTTGCTAATATGAAAGCCAACCATTAACGGCATGCTGTGCCGGAAAAAGCCGGAGAGATGATCAGATTTTAGGCCTTGTGTGGCGGTCTACCTGGGTCAGGCGGGCATCAGGGTTATTATGGCGCCGGCCCGGATCTTCAATTGAATCGAGCACAGCCATTTCCTCCGAATTCAGCCGGAAATCGAAAATTGCCGTATTCTCCACCATCCGACCGCAATCATAGGAGCTCGGGATGGCAATCGTGTCGTGCTGATAAACCCAGCGCAGGATAATTTGAGCTTGTGTTTTGTTGTATTTTTTGCAGATTTCCGACAATTCGGCGAACTCTTTCCCAATGCCTGCAAGCGGACTGTAGGCGATCGTCCGGATTCCGTGCGCCCGGCAGAACCGGCGAATGTCATATTGGCAGAAACCGATATTCATCTCGATCTCGTTGGCCATCACCGGTATTTCAGCGGCTGCCATCAGCGGTTGAAGATGGTGTTCCAGAAAATTGCTGACGCCAATGGCACGCAGCTTGCCGTCTCGATAACATTTTTCCATGGCTCGCCAGGTCTCGAGGTTCATTTGCTGCCAATCATCTTCGTGGCCGGCTGCTACCGGCCAGTGGATGAGGTAGAGATCAATGTAATCAAAACCCAGGTCCGTCAGCGACTCCTCGATGACCGCAAGCGTGGAATCATATCCTTGATCCTGGTCCCAGACTTTACTGACGACGAAAAAATCCTCTCGCGGCACGCCCGATTGCCGCAAGGCATCACCGATGCTGCGTTCGTTCCTGTAAACGCTGGCGGTGTCGAAAAGCCGATATCCGGATTGGGTGGCGTATTTGTTCATTTCGACGGATATTTCGGTGCTGACCATGTGTCTGTAAGTACCAAAGCCGAGACAGGGAATTTGCACGCCGTTGGACAGCGTCCAGCGGTCAGAGAAAGAACCGAATGTTGTCATAGGATGACCAGCCTTTCATCAGGATATATTTCATATGATCACAATACTTGTAATAATATGTTATGCATTGCGTGCAGTAGTGTCAATAAACCAATAAACCGATTGTCTTGCCAACGCTGGTCGCTGCGGGGAAATACATGCCGTTTCAACGTTCAAAAGCAGCGAGCCCCCTTGAGCGCTTTGGCATCCTGTGCTACGATGTGCCAAGCCGAAGAAGGAATACTTGCGCCGGCAATCGGAAAGTACAGGATGATGAAAACGAATGAGATAAATATCCGTGACCCATATATTCTTCTCCATGATGACCGATATTATCTGTACGGCACCAGAAGCGCCTCGTGCTGGGGACCCATGGATGGCTTTGACTGCTATGTCAGTGATGATCTGGAGAATTGGTCCGGCCCTGTTGAGATTTTCCACAATCATGGTGATTTCTGGGCAGACAACAGCTACTGGGCGCCGGAATGCTGCTTTTATCAGAATGCCTTTTATCTGGTAGCGACCTTCGGGTCGAAAACCCGCAACAAAGGCATTCAGGTTCTGCGCTCTGAGTCACCGACCGGCCCTTTCACGCCTCACAGCCCCGGGCCGGTCACACCGGCCGAATGGGTCTGTATCGACGGTACGCTGTACTTTGACCGGGAAAGCAAGCCGTTTTTAATATTCAGCCTTTCGTTTGAAACCGATAAAAATGGCGGGATGTATGGAATGGAGTTGACCGCTGACTTGAAAGCGGCAGCCGGGGTTCCGCAGCTGCTGTTCAACGCAGCCGAAGCCGGTTGGCCCGTGCCGATTCCGTTTGCCAAAGAAATGGGCGTTGATGGCATAGCCTATCTCTCGGACGGGCCATGCCTGTTCCGTACGCCCGACGGTAAACTGCTGATCATCTGGTCCAGCTGGTCATCCAAAGGTTACGCCGTCGGCATGGCGGTTTCGGATAACAATGAGCTTGACGGGAAATGGCAGCATCTCAAGCGATTGCTGGTTCCGGAAAACGGCGGACACGGCATGATGTTCCGTAATAAGAACCATGAGTGGATGTATACCTATCATTACCCCAATGACTTTGGTCTTGAAAGGCCTCGGTTCATCCACGTTGAAGAGGATTTTTATGATCAGGACGAGCTCTCAAAAGGCACCTCAGCTGAACAAACGGAACAATACAAACCCCATACCAAACACAAAAAACCGCCAGAGCAGCCACTCTGACGGTTTTAACGATGGTGATCCCGAGAGGATTCGAACCTCCGGCCTGCGGTTTAGGAAACCGACGCTCTATCCGGCTGAGCTACGGGACCGGCTGCAGAAGTAATTGTAGGGGATCGTTGTCACCCTGTCAATGTACCGGATGCTTCGCACAGGCCCGATGGTCCGATACGGATTATTCGCTTGCCGGCTCTTCGGCGGGTGTGGTTTCTCCGACAGCGAAAGTTTCGTCTTCGGTCTCGCCTGTTTCGGGCAGAGCTCTGATTCGGTGTGGTTTGACGATTGCATAGACTTCGTCTTCCGGGTCGGTGATTTTAATTTCTTCATCAATCTGAAAGTTGGTTGCTAAAATGGTGTCATCGGCCTCCATTTCGCTGACATCGACATTCAGATATTCCGGCAGCAAAGATACCGGACCGGTCATACCCATCTCGTTGCGGATAATATTTAATTGCAGAAAACGATTTTCCAAGCCCTCTAGGCCGTAGTAGTTGATCGGGACCTGCATTCTAACTTCCTGATGCTGAGTAACCAGCTGAATGGACACGTGCAATAATCTTCCGTCGACAACGTCTTTCTGTATTTCTCTAATGAAACCAAACTCTCTTTTCCCGTCGGTTTCGACCCAGATTCGGGCGTTGGAGCCCTGCTTGGCAATGACCCGGTTGAGCGTAACGGCGTCAAACTGGACCGGATATGATGATGTATCGGTTTTGTTGAGTACGGCCGGAATAAATCCGGATCTCCTGATTTGGCCGGGCTTGCCGGATCGGTTCTGGGCGACCAGGACAATCTTCTCCATGGGGTTGCTCCTTTCTGTATATACCGAACGATTTTATTTGTTTGATCGTATCGGTAAATGGCTGAAATTGATAAGCTCAACTAGCCAGAACACATTATACCACTTACAAGACTTCCACGCTAATGCCGAATGCGGGGGTTCTGTTCAAATGGCCGGATTTCCGTATAATAGTAGGTGGTCGACCCCAAATGCGGTGGACTGATTTTATCGGAGAGAAAGGATTCGGATGACGGGGTCCAAACGGGAATCATGGCGCCGTTGGCTGAAGTGGGGCGATTTTGTTATTGTGGCCCTCGTTGTTTTGTTGGCGGTTGCCTTGCTGCTGATAATGCCGGGTCGACTTGGCGATTCGCGGGTAGAGGCCTGTCTGATGTGTGACGGAAAGATCCTTCGCCGGTGGACAGAAGAGGAGCTGCGTGCTGGTGGTGAAACGACGATCGAAACTCACGGTTATCATTACACGATTGTCTGGGAGCGGGGGCGCATACGCTTTGCCGAAGCGGACTGCCCGGATCAGGTTTGTGTCCGGACCGGCTGGCTGAAATCGGGAGGGAACCTGGCGGCCTGCGTACCGGGACACCTGGTTCTTAAAATCAGCGGGGCAACATCGGCACCGGCAGAGCCGGATGTGATTGTCCGATGACCGGAAAAGCCACAACAGCTATCGAGCAGCGTGAAAGGTTGCGTCGCCTGGCCATCAATGCGGTCTTGATCGCGCTGGCTCTGGCTTTGTCCATCTTGGAGCGTTGGATTCCGCTGGATTTGTTGGTTCCGATTCCGGGTATCAAGCTGGGCTTGGCCAATGTTGTTACTCTGTACGCCTTGATGCGGCTACGGCCGTTGAACGCATGGATTATCCTGGTGGCGCGGAGCTTGTTCATGGGGGCTGTTTCCGGTTTGACCACATTTCTTTTTTCGCTGGCCGGCGGTGTACTGGCTCTGCTGACTATGTGGCTGCTCTGCCGGCTGGAGGGCCGGGTTGTTTCCCTTATCGGTATCAGCATCGCCGGTGCCGCTTTACACAACATCGGTCAGGTGACCGTCGCCAGTCTGCTGCTGAGTGAGCCGCTTTTATTTTCAACCTATCTGCCGCTACTGTTGCTGACCGGTCTGTTGACCGGCTTGTTGACCGGAGTTGCCGCCTGGCCGGTGATCCGCAACCTGCCTGTACGGCCGGCTTTGTGAGGAAGACATGACCGACAAGTATCTAATTTCGATTGGCATTCTGATCGCTATTTTTATCCTTTTGCCGATATTTAGCCGACCACTGGTTCCATTTAATCTGGCCGTCCGGCAGTTTGTCAGCAAACACCGCAGTATGCGGCTCAGATCCCTGATGATTTTCACCCATCGATACAATGATTTTCTTTCCTTTTCCATTCAACTGCTTTTTCTGGCCCTGCTGCTTGGATTGGTTTGGCGCGATTGGCGCCGTGCCGGTGTTCTTTTGATCGCGATGTTTATTCAGACTACAATAATCACCTTGTTTAAACGCCTGACGTCCATCGACCGGCCGCCTCAACTTGTTTCGCATATCGTGATGACGTCCGGCTCTTATCCGAGCGGACACAGCGCCGCCAGCCTGACCTTTGCCCTGTTGGTTCCTCTTGTGCTCATGCCTTACGTAAGTCAGGCGGTCACCATTATCTTAGGAGCATTGCTCGGTTGTGTGGCCCTTTTGACGGCTTATGGCCGGTTATATCTGGATGTGCACTGGTTTACCGATGTTATCGGCGGCTGGTTGTTGTCGGTCGCGATCTTTTTGCTCAGCATCGGGTTTTTGACCTGATTTTGTTTGACTCTGCTATAATAAGCAAGTTGACAGGAGAGTCTTATGAATGTCATCTTAACCACTTTGTTCGGCGTCGAAGCGTTGACCGCCGAAGAACTGACCGGCCTGGGTTATTCTCGCGAGCAACTGACCCTTAGTGATGGCCAGGTTCGTTTGGATCCCGGCACCGGGCCGGATGCTTTCTCGCGCGCGGTTCAGGCGGTTGCCCGGCTGAATATCGGTGTCCGGACCGCCGAACGTGTGCTGGTGGAGCTGGCGTCCTTTCCGGCCGCTGATTTCGATACCTTATTTGATCAGACCCGGGCGTTGCCTTGGGAGGATTGGATCCCGTCCGGTGCGGCATTCACCGTTGCCGGTTATTCGCGGAAATCAGCGTTATACGGCATTCCGGCCTGCCAGAGCCTGATCAAAAAAGCAATCGTTTCCCGCTTGCTGGCCGCGCGGGGACGGTCGGCCGACAGTCGGCTGGCTGAGGATCCGGCTTTGGGTTTTTTGCGCATACAATTTGGCATTGTTGCCGATCGTGTGTCGATAATGGTGGATACATCGGGTGACGGACTCCATAAGCGTGGTTATCGTCGGCTTCGACACGAAGCCCCGATCAAAGAAACTCTTGCGGCGGCTATGCTGATGGTGTCGCGATTTGCTCCGTTCAGCGACGAGGCTTTGGTTGACCCCTGCTGCGGATCGGGCACCATTCCGATCGAGGCTGCTTTGCTGGCCTGTCGCCGCGCCCCGGGTCTCAACCGGTCTTTTGCCGGTGAAAAGTGGCCGCTGATCGGAGAATTGCCTTTTCGGCTGGCTCGTGAGGAAGCCATGGCAGCCATGGATCTCAAAGTGCCGGAGCAGCTATTTATTTTTGGCTCCGATCTGTCGGATCAGTCAATTAAAATTGCCGAAACCAATGCCGGACGGGCCGGAGTCGCAGCTTTCATCGGCTGGAGAACAGCGGATTTAAAAACGTTGAACAGGCAAAAACTAAAGGCCTGGACAGGGTTTTCCCGCCACTTGGTGATCGGTAATCCGCCTTACGGTGAGCGCATGCTCGATCTTGAGCAGGCCGAAGCCATTTATCGGACACTGGGCCAAAATTACCTCGACCGAGGTCTGGCCGCGGAGGGCATCCGTCTGTCAATCATCACGCCGCATGAGCGATTCGAAACCTTGGTGGGTGGTCGTGCCGACAAGCGGCGAAAACTTTATAATGGGATGATTCGTTGCACATTATTTCACTATTTTAAGCAAAGGAGAAATATATCATGAAAGGAATCATATTGGCCGCCGGCTACGCCACCCGCCTTTATCCGCTGACCATCGATACCCCCAAACCATTATTACCGGTTCACGGGAGGCCGATCATCGATTATATTGTGGATGAAATGAATACCATCGATGATATCGATCAGATCATTGTGGTCAGCAATGACCGTTTCGCCCGGCAATTTGAACAATGGGCGGCGATACGAAATGCCGCGGTCGAAACCGGCGATATTCCGATTGTTGTTCTCAATGACGGTACAACAAGTGAGGAAGATCGGCTTGGTGCCATCGGTGACATCCGGTTTTGTATCGAGAAAATGAGGATTGAGGAAGATTTATTGATCATTGCCGGTGATAACCTGTTCACATACCGCCTTCGGGATGCCTGGCGACATTTTCGACAGCATGGTGACGACATGGTGCTGGCCAGCCGTCTGGGGCCGGAAGAAGATCTCACCCGTTTTGCCGTGGCTGTCGTTGATGATGAGGGTTTTATCGTTGAGATGGAGGAAAAACCGGCGCAGCCCAAAACCGATATTGCTGTTTTTGCCACTTATTTTTATCAAGCCGAGACCCTTCCCCTTATAGCCCATTATCTGCAAACCGGTAATAATCCCGATGCACCGGGTAACTTTCCGGCTTGGCTTTACAAACGAAAACCGGTTCGTTGTTATCTTTTTGACGGGATCTGCATTGATATCGGCACACCGGAAGCCTATGCCGATGTCGAAAATATCTTTCCCAAGTCCACAGCCGGCGAACACCGCGAAAGCTGACCAACCGGATAGGATATAGGTAAAAGGCCTGTGAACAGGGCGTTTGAGCAAAATGTCAAAAACATGTTCGGTTTGGATGAAGAAAGAAATGAAAAGGCGACATCCCCTGTTTTCAGGCGTTTACAAGGTCAAAACCGTGAAACCCGTTGTCCTGTAGTTATGCACAGAGTTTTCCACATTATCCACATTTTCCCGGGAGGTGATCTGTAGTGGAAACAAAACAAATGGCCATGCACGCACGCCAAGCCGCTTACGAAATGGCAAACCTCGATGTCGGAATACGCAACGCCGCGCTGATGGGCATTGCTGATGCCTTGAATCAAAATGCCCAGGCCTTATTCGAGGCCAACCAGGCGGATCTTGTTCGCAGTCAGGCCGAGGGACTTGCGACGTCTTTGCTCAAACGGCTGAAGTTTGATCAGGGGAAATTATCCGAGGTGACCGGCGGACTGCACAGTCTGGTCGGCCTGCCCGACCCGATCGGGCGAACCCAGCTGGCCACTCGCCTTGATGATGGGCTTGAACTTTATCGTGTCAGCTGTCCGATCGGTGTGATCGGTGTGATTTTTGAATCCAGGCCGGATGCTTTGGTTCAGATTTCCGGCCTGGCGGTTAAAAGCGGCAACGCGATTTTGCTCAAGGGCGGATCCGAAGCGATGGAAACCAATCGATTGCTCGCGAAGATCATCAATGAAGCCGGTTGTCAGTTTGGCTTGCCGGACGGCTGGATCGGCCTGATGGAAACCCGCGAAGCGGTCGGTCAGCTGCTGGCCATGGACGATGAGGTCGACCTTCTGATTCCTCGAGGTTCGAATGAATTTGTCCGTTATATTATGGACAACACCAGAATACCTGTGCTTGGCCATGCCGATGGTGTTTGTCACCTCTACATTGATCATGCCTGTGATCCGGAGATGGCCATTGCCGTGGCCATGGACAGCAAGACGCAATATGTTGCTGTTTGTAATGCCGTCGAGACCATTTTGATCCACTCAAATCTAAGAAAGAAGCTGCTGCCGGACCTGGCCAGGGCTTTACGCGATGCCGATGTCCGGATCTACGGTTGTCGGCGCACTTGCGACGCAATCGGCTGCGGTTCCGTGTCCGACTGGCATACGGAATATCTTGATCACCAGGTTTCGATCAGGCTGGTTGATTCGACAGATGAGGCCATCGAGCATATCAACCGCTACGGATCCGGGCACACCGAAGCCATTGTTACGGCCGAAGAAGAGACCGCCAGGCATTTCCTGAGCCGTGTGGATTCCGGTAATGTATTCTGGAATTGCTCGACACGATTCAGCGATGGTTTCCGGTATGGTTTTGGAGCCGAAGTGGGCATCAGCACCAGCAAGATTCACGCCCGCGGCCCGGTAGGGTTGGACGGTCTGATGACTTATCAATATCGTCTCCTCGGTCAAGGGCAGATCGTTGGCGAATATGCCGGCGGGCAAAAAAAGTTTATTCATGAGCCGATTGATCGGGACTATCCGCTATGACAGTCCGGCAGATTTTGTGCTAGAATAATACGAGGCCTGCAATTTAAAAACGGGCCGGGAGGAAAACAAATGCGCATCGCAATGGGTAGTGATCATGCCGGCTATCAGCTCAAGCGTCTGATTATGGATCACTTGCATAAGCAAGGGATTACATGTGAGGACTACGGGGCGCCGAACGGTATCGATGCAGCCAGCTATGTGCCTTTCGGTCAGGCCGTTGCCTGTGCTGTCATTTCCGGTACCGCTGATTACGGTATTGCGATCTGTGGTACAGGTTTGGGGATCTCAATGACCACAAATAAATGTAAGGGCATCCGGGCGGCATTGTGCACCAACGAATATATGGCTCGTATGGC
This sequence comes from Clostridiaceae bacterium, assembly GCA_012519875.1. GTDB lineage: Bacteria > Bacillota > Clostridia > Saccharofermentanales > UBA5734 > UBA8949. The sequence goes on from JAAYPL010000079.1 coordinate 11,287, forward strand.
CAGGCAGCATAACAATGCCAATGTTTTAGCGCTGGGCGCCCGTGTTGTCGGCCCGGCATTGGCCTGTTCGATTGTCGATGCTTTTTTGGCGGAAGCTTTTGAAGCCGGGGGCCGGCACCAGGTGCGCGTTGATGAAATGACCCGGCTTGAAGACCAGAATTTCAAAAATGACCCGGAGGCACAACATGAGCAAAGATAATGTCTTCGTTTTCGATCACCCACTGATTCAGCACAAGATTTCCCTGATGCGCGACAAGCGGACGACCACGAAGGAGTTCCGTGAACTGGTTTCCGAGGTGTCGATGTTGATGGCCTATGAGGTGACCCGTAATCTGCCGTTGAAGGAAATTGAGGTGGAAACGCCGATAGCCACTGCCAAAACACGGGTATTGGCAGGCAAAAAACTGGCCTTGCTTCCCATTTTGCGTGCCGGCCTGGGTATGGTCGACGGGATGCTTAATTTGTTGCCCATGGCAAAAGTCGGCCACATTGGCCTTTACCGTGATCCCAAAACCCTTGAGCCGGTCGAATATTATTGCAAACTGCCGGAAGATGCCGAAGAACGCGACATTGTCATTCTGGATCCGATGCTGGCGACAGGAGGATCGGCGGCGGCGGCCATAACTTTTTTGAAAAGCAAGGGTATTCAGAACATTCAATTTATGTGTTTGATCGCCGCGCCGGAAGGTATTGAGCGTCTGCAGCGTGATCACCCGGATGTGCCGGTTTTTTGCGCGGCGCTGGATCAGCGGTTGAACGAACACGCATATATTGTGCCCGGTCTCGGCGATGCCGGCGACCGTCTCTTCGGAACAAAATAGAAAAATTTAACCGACGGCTTTGCGCCAAGGCGAGGTGGACTGATCGGCTCATGGCGCTTGCGTTTGCGCCAAAAGAGGTGTATGGTTTTTTAATGCCGGAAAAGGAGCCCGCCCGGCAGTTCCTTCAAGCCTCAGGCTTTATAGAAATGGTGATGGTACATGCCTTATCTCAGAGATTTTTTTACGGCATTCGGCGAAAAATTCATAGAAAAGATCAAACCGGGAGATATTGGCGGGGAGATTCTCAAAGCCATTGTTCCCTCGACGGTTTTCACGATTCAAATCGGCGCAGCGACGATTCGAATAACGGATGCAACGGTCGTGTCTTGGGGGGTTTTGGCTTTTATTCTGGCTCTGGCTTGGTGGATGGGAAGAAAACCGGAGCGGATTCCCGCTAAAAACCGTCAGGTGATAGCAGAAAGCCTGATCAACCTGTTGATGAATCTGTGTCAATCTTCCGGTATGTCCTATAAGCAGGCGGAGAAAGTAACCCCCTTTGTTGGTTCGATCGCCGTTTTCATTACGTTGACCAACGTGACCTCTTTTCTGCAAATTCCTCCTCCGGCAAAAAACCCGGCCTTTCCTGTCGCGCTGGCGCTTTTTACCATCCTCTATGTTGTGTTTACGTCCATCAGGATGGTGGGTCTCAAGGGTTTCTGGAGATCGTTGACCTATCCGAAACCATTGCTGTTGCCGTTCAAGGTTTTGGACTATTTCATCAAACCCATTTCGTTGTCCCTTCGTTTGTTCGGCAATGTCTTCGGCGCCTTTGTTTTGATGGAATTTATCTCGATTGTCATTCCTGCGATTCTACCCGGCGTAATCGGCCTCTGGTTCGATCTGGCCGATGGCATTCTGCAAGGCGTTATTTTTTCTTATTTGACGGTGATTTACATCGGTGAGGTTTTGGAAGGGGCCCATCTCTCGGCTGCCGAATCCGACGAGATCCCGGACAAAGCTTTATCTTCGGCACAAAAACCAATTTGACCACTCCAGGAGGAAACAGAAAATGGACAAAGGATTAATCGCACTCAGTGCGGCACTTTCAATCGGTTTGGCGGCACTTGGCGCCGCCATCAGCATCGGTATTGCGACCGCCAAGGCCGTTGACGCAACCGCCCGGCAGCCCGAAGTCTCCGGCAGGATTCAGACCGTATTGCTAACCGCAATTGTCTTTATCGAAGCCACGGCCATTTATGCGCTGGTTGTCAGTCTGTTGCTTATTTTTGCATTCTGATCCGATTGTAGATATGAGAAATGAGGGATTGCTATGTTCGGACCGGAAGCAGTAGCAGGTTATGCCGTCGATGCGATCTTTGCCATTATCAACCTGTTGGTGGCTTATTTGATTTTGAAACGTTTTCTGTTCAAGCCTTTGCTTAAAATGTTGAGCAAGCGTAAAAATGAGATCCAATCGGATCTGGATCGGGCGGAAGAAAAACTGCACGAAGCCGATGCCCGGCTGTCTCTTGTCAACGAGAGATTGGAACAATCCGGCCGGGAGGCGGCGGACTTGATTTCACATGCCCGTGCGCAAGCCGAAAAACAACGTGAAGATATTCTGGCCGAGGCCAATCAGGAAGCCAGCCGTCTCTTATCTCGTGCCGATACGGAGATCACGCGTATGCGAACCACGTTGCTCAACGATGTTCGGGATGAAATCGCGGATTTATCGGTCACAGTTGCCGCAAAAGTGATCGGCCGGACACTGGACGACGAGGGACAACTCGCGCTGGTCGGTCGCCTGCTTGACGAAAAATTGCCGGTGTCGTCGGTGGCAAAGGGCGGGCCGAATCCGGATGAGGCAGGCCATGATTGATCCGAAAAAACAATTGATCCGGCTGGTTACAGCGGTCAAGCTGGTTCCGGATAAAGAGTTCCTGATTGCGTCGCGGTTCGCCGAGCAGCATGGGATTGAAAGATTCGATGTGCAAGCCGATGTTGACCCGGAGCTTGTCGGCGGTATGGTCGTCTATGTCGACGGGTTGCGCTATGACTACAGTATCCGCGGCCAATTAGACCGCATCGCCGGTCAGATGAAAAAGTCCAAAACCCAAGAGTCGTTCATTGACCAGCTGCGTCAGACTCTGGATCACCTTGACAGCGGCGCGGCCATTGATGAGATCGGCACGGTTATTCAGGTCGGTGATGGCGTTGCCTACGTGAGCGGCATCGATAATTGCCGCAGCAGTGAGCTGCTTCTGTTTGGACAGAGCTCCTATGGCATTGCCATGAATCTCGAAACAGACCGGGTGGGTGTGGTTATCCTGCGGGAGGAGGAACCGATTCGCCAGGGCATGATTTGCAAGCGTACCGGTATGACCGTCTCTGTTCCGGTCGGAAAAGCGCTGCTGGGTCGGGTGGTTGATTCTCTCGGCAATCCGATTGACGGTCTGGGTCCGATTCTTGCGGACAACCGCCGACCGGTCGAAAGTCCGGCTGCCGGCATTGTCGACCGTCAGCCGGTGAATCAGCCGCTCCATACCGGTATTACGGCCATCGATGCCCTGACGCCGATCGGCCGGGGACAGCGGGAATTGATTATCGGCGATCGTCAGACCGGAAAAACAGCGTTGGCCGTCGACGCAATCCTGAATCAGCACGATCAGGGCGTCTATTGCATCTACGTTGCTGTTGGACAAAAAATGTCAACCATTGCCAATGTGGTGAACATATTGCGCGCACATGGAGCGATGGAGTATACAACCGTCGTTGTGGCCGGTGCCGGTTCGTCGGCTTCCCTGCAGTATTTGGCTCCCTATGCCGGCTGTGCCATGGCCGAAGAACTTATGTATAACGAAAAAGCCGATGTTTTGATCATTTATGATGACCTGACCAAACACGCACAGGCTTATCGTGCTCTGTCCTTGTTGATGCGAAGGCCACCCGGACGGGAAGCCTTCCCCGGCGACGTTTTCTACATTCATTCACGCCTTCTGGAAAGAGCGGCTCTCCTTGCTCCGGAGCTGGGCGGCGGATCGATGACGGCACTGCCGATCGTCGAGACCCAAAGCGGTGATATCTCGGCCTATATCCCGACCAATGTGATTTCCATCACGGATGGTCAGATCTATCTGGAAACGGAACTTTTTTTTGCCGGCCAGCGCCCGGCCATCAATGTTGGCCTTTCGGTTTCCCGGGTCGGCGGCGCGGCACAAACCAAAGCCATGAAAAAAGTTGCCGGCCCCTTGCGGATTAATCTGGCCCAGTATCGCGAACTTGAATCCTTTGCTCAGTTTGGTTCGGATCTTGATGCCGAAACCCGGGCCCAGATCAAAAAGGGCGAGCACCTGAGCGAGATTCTGAAACAGCCTCAGTATACCCCGCTGCCGGTTGAAAACCAGACGGTCATGCTTTACCTGGCCAACAAGGGTGCGCTGATCTCCTTGGAAAAGGAAGACATCCGCAAATTTTTGGACGACTTGATCCGGCATATTCGCACCCATCGTCCGGAAGTGCTGCGAGCAATTGCCGAAACGGGTGAATTCACCGATGAAACAGCCGGGATTTTGGATCGTATGACCGAAGACTTTTTACCGATCTGGTTAAGGGAACACGAGGACTATGGCGCAACGCGCTGATTTAAAAAAACGCATCAACAGCGTAACCGACATCAAGCAGATGACCAACGCCATGCAGTTGATCAGTGCCGTCAAAATGAGGCGCGCCCGTAGTCAGCTGGAAACCACAATGCCTTTTTTTGCTGCTTGCGCCGAAACCATGGTCAAATTGTGTGACGCCGGTTTTGAAAGAAACAATCCCTTTTTCCAGCTGCACCATAAAAAGAGGGGAGAAACCTGGAAGATCGGTTATTTTATTCTGACCGGGGAACAAGGACTGGCCGGCGCTTATAACATGAATGTTATTTCCACGGCCACAAATCACATCCGCCAAAAAATAATGGAAAACGTACGCAAGGATCTCAAAACATCGGCCCGGCTTTTTGTTGCCGGCAAAATAGGCAAGGAGCAATTGATCAGAGAGGGTTTTGACGTGGTGGCGGATTTCCAATACCCGATCAGTGAGCCGACTTACTACCGTGCTCGCGAGATCTCGGATTTTATCCATGATCTTTACGATAACGGTGAATTGGACCTGATCTATTTTGTCTATACGCAGATTGAGTCGTCCATTGCTATGAAACCAATTGTTACCAGGATTTTGCCGGTTAATCCGAGCGGCCTTGAGGAACTGATTCCCGGGCAGTATCGTGCTGATTACGGTCTTTCCATGGGCGGTACGGTCGAGTATCGACCGGAGGCGGATGATGTTCTCAACCACTTGATCAGCACCTATTTGACCGGCATGGTTTACGGGGCATTAACCGAGTCTTACGCCAGTGAGCAAACCGCGCGGATGATCGCGATGGATCATGCCACGGAAAACGCCGAAGAACTGTTGCGGAAACTGACCATTAAAAGCAATCAGGCCCGCCAGAACCGGATCACCAACGAGTTAGCGGAAATTGTCGGTGGTGCCGAAGTTCTCCAAGCACAACAATAATCGGAAAAAGCGGGAGGAATATCTTCATGTCAACAGGCTATGTTACCCAGATAATCGGTCCGGTTCTGGACATTTGCTTTCCTTCGTCAGAACTGCCGGCAATCGGGGAGGCCGTCAATATTCAAAACGATCAAGAGGTAATTTGTGTCGAAGTCATGCAGCATCACGGTGAAAACACCGTTCGTTGCGTGTCTTTTGCCGCAACGGAAGGCCTGATGCGCGGAGCCGTGGCGACCGCAACCGGTGCCCCGGTTATGGTACCCGTCGGGGAAGAAATTGCCGGACGATTGTTTAATGTTCTGGGTGAGCCCATCGACGGTGGAGGCGAAGTCAAAGCGGCCGACCATTGGCCCATTCATCGTCCCGCACCCTCTTTTACCGATCAGTTTGCCGAAACAAAAATGCTGGAGACCGGCATCAAAGTCATTGACCTGCTGGTTCCTTTCAGTAGCGGCGGCAAAATCGGACTTTTTGGCGGCGCCGGTGTCGGCAAAACTTTTTTGATTTTGGAATTGATTCGTAATATTGCCCGCGAGCATGGCGGATATTCGGTTTTTACCGGCGTTGGTGAACGTTCTCGTGAAGGTAACGATCTTTGGAATGAAATGAAGGCTTCCGGAGTCCTCGACAAAACGGTGCTGGTGTTCGGCCAGATGAACGAAACAGCCGGCGCCAGAATGCGTGCGCCGCTCACCGGCCTGACAATGGCCGAGTATTTTCGCGATGTTAAAAACAAAGAAGTCTTGCTGTTTATCGACAATATTTTCCGTTTTGTGCAGGCAGGGTCGGAGGTCTCGGCATTGCTGGGCAAGATCCCGTCGGCTGTGGGTTACCAGCCGACGTTAGCCAATGAAATGGGTGCATTGCAAGAGCGTATTACATCTACCCACAAAGGGTCCATTACATCCGTTCAGGCGATCTATGTCCCGGCAGACGATCTGACCGATCCGGCGCCGGCAACAACCTTTGCCCACTTGGATGCCATCACGGTTCTGTCGCGAACCCTTGTCGAACAAGGAATTTATCCGGCGGTTGATCCTCTGGAGTCATCGTCCCGCATCCTGTCCGAAAGCGCGGTCGGTACGTCCCATTACCTTGTTGCGCGCCACGTACAAGAGATGCTGCAGCGCTATAAGGAGCTCCAGGACACCATTTCCATTCTGGGCATAGAGGAGTTGAGCGAGCAAGATAAAAAAATCGTCAACCGTGCCCGGAAGGTCCAGCGATTTTTGTCTCAGCCGTTTTTTGTGGCGGAATCCTCCACCGGTTATGAGGGGCGGTTCGTGAAAATCGAGGATACGGTGGACGGTTTTGGTCAGATTATTTCCGGTGACCTTGACCATATCCCTGAGCAGCACTTTTTTATGAAGGGGTCGATCGATGACGTGTTCCAGGCCTATAAGGCAGCGAGGTGACCTATGGCTGGTTCCGACCGCAAAAAATTCCGTGTTGAAATCATTACCCCCTATCGGATTTTCTTTGATAGCGTGGTCGAAATGGCTGTGATTACCTGCCAGGACGGCGAAATTGGTGTATTGCCGGGACATGCGCCATTGGTTGCTGCGTTGGTTCCGGGTGAAATCCGCCTTAAAATCGACGACAAATGGCTGGTGGCATCTGCTACAAAAGGATATGCGGAAATCGGTCCGGAGGCAATGATGATTGTTGTCAATGCTGCTGAGTGGCCGGAAGAAATCGACGTTCGTCGAGCCAAGCAAGCGCTTGCCCGGGCTGAGGCCCGGATACGCTCCCCGCGAATAACACCTCAAGCCGCCGAACGCTCCCGCGAGGGACGCGAGAGGGCCAAGGTCAGACTTCATGTTGCCGTTGAACACGGTTCGACAGATAGGATCGGCTAGTCAACCTGGAAGTAAAAAGCCTGATCGGCAAACTGAACAATACAACGTTCCGGCATCAACACCTCAGTGTTTTTCAGCAATCGCTGATCATCCAGTCGAGTTCCGTTGCGGGAGCCCAAATCGGTAATGAAAAATGAGCCGGACCGACGTACGATGCGTGCGTGCTGCCGTCCGATCCCCGGTTGCGTTAAACGCAAATCGCAGGTTTTGATATCTCTGCCAATGACAAATTCATCCGTCAGCAAGAAAGCCCGTAAACCTTCATTTTCTGCCGGCGTCCCCGGCTGCCCTTCAGAAAGCAAGGCAATCCGATAGTCGTCGGGGTTTGCGGCCAGCAAAACGGTTTGATTGTCAGATGTTTCCGGCGGCGATTGCTTCTCATCAATCAGCCAGGTCCATGCGGCCTTTAGGCCATAAGCCAGTTTTTCTCCAACCGTGGCTGCGGCCTTACCGAGCAGGCCCCTCAAGCCGGACACTCTTTTTTTGTTCTTATCCTTTTGCCTATCGGGTTCTTGCTTGTCAACAAGAAAAAAGCTTTGCAAAGCCGGCAGTCCCCCCGTTGTGTAAAGGTCGGATATTGTCACAATGATCTCAGAAGGAAGCCCCATATCCTGAGCCAGAAGAGCGATCTTTTCGCTTGGATGCCGGGAGAATGATTTGCTGCCGGACCGGATCGGCAAGAATATCAATTGAAGCGAGTCAGGTGCGCAGGTCTTCCGACTTAAAAAAATGAACTTACTGTCCAAAACGAATTGCCCGGCAGGCAGCAAGCGATCGTCTGAATCAATCAGAATAGAAACCATCCGGGCAAGAATTGCCAAGGCCTTGCCCCTCTCTATTTGCGTGGTTTTTATAATCTGCTCCAGTTCAATGACCTCGGATATATCCCAGCAGACCTCACAAGTGCTCTTGCGACTGCGGATGCCGCATGCCAGTAATCCGGGTGGCCGGTGGCGCAGGAGGAGATGCAGCTGGTATTGTACGATGTATTCATCTTGAGCCAGAGGTCGAATCAAATGACTGGCAAAGGAATCGGTTTCCTTGTGCAAGGCGATGTCCATGGTTGTATTCATGGTTATCGGTTTTGGTCGGAACGCAGGTCGTCGAGGACATGATCTTCGTTGAATACGATGCCCATCATATTTCGGGCGTAGGCGGTAATCGATTCTCTGAATATCAACGCAACGGTCAGCAGAACAGCGATGATAATAACGACCTCAAGAGTACCGATCCCTCGTTTTGATTTCTTCATTATTGATTCTCCCTTCAAAATTTTTGAATCATTTGGATAGCCGGCAACAGGACCGTCAGCATAACCGCCGTCAGATCCAGCGTCATCGGAATCAGCAAGCGCAGCATAGCCAATTCCGTTTTTTTTCTGAGAGCCTGGTGGTGCAATGCCCAGCAGGCATCCACTTGTATTTGCAGAATTTGCAAATTTTCCGGGCCGCCGTCACAGCCGTATCTTGCCATCATGCCCAGTGCCGATTGAATTTGCGGGGAGAGGTTTCCGGAGGACATTTCCTCCAGTGCCGTGGATGCCGTTACCCCGGCCGCAATCCTGCGTTTGAATTGGCTCAAGTCGGCACAGAGGGTGTCATTGATCAACTGATGGGGGAGGCTGTCAATAGTGATGGCCATGGCCTGATGGAGGGATAATCCGGCATGCAGCAGAGCCAAAGCGATGTTCAAAAAAATAGGATAAACAAACTGATCTTCCAATGTACGCCGCTTGACTCTGGATAATAATTGACGATCTTGGATGATGGCGAAGGCTACCGGAAACAGGGCGGCCGGCAGAACCCATTTAGGGTGAAAAAACATGGCAGCAAGGACGGGCAGGAAGCCGACAGCCATACATGTTTTTTTGGTTTTAAAATATTGTCGGGTCAACTGATCCGCGGTTTGTTCTGTTGAACGAGAATCAACTTCAATGGCTCGGAACAGTGTTGTACACATTCGTTTGGGGATAAGCCGGCGATACAATCTCAACAACGTTCTGTCAATCCGGCTCTGGGGTTGCGTTTTTCCTGCCGATGGCCGGCGGGCTTTTCGGCTGATTGATCCATGATTCAAGGACAATACATTGACGACCAGAATGACAGCCAGAACAGAAAGACTCCAGGCGACAATCAGACCGGGTTGCAATCCTTGTGCCGCGCCGGTATTTTCCGTGGCAAACTGCTCCGATTGCCGGAGGAAAAAGGCCATGGCAAAGGGCATCAAAGATAGAATGATTGCTTCTGTTCGTCGCTGAGCATGGTCGGCATCCAGTTCGTTTTGGAGAATCAGTTGACGGGAAGCCAACCGGTGATTGCTTTGTAAAAACCGATAGGTATCGCAACCTGCCCGATTCAGAATCGGCAGGATTCTGAAAGCAGCCCGGGCTTCAGGGAGTGGCAATCTGGTTTCCAAATCAAATAATAAATTATCGAAAGGATGCTTGCTTTCGAGAAGGGCAGCGATCCGGTGCAATGAGATTGACAAATCTGTTTTTTCGCCAGCTTGCCGGCTCATGCCGGCCGGCGCATCCATAAAAGCTCGCTCTAATGTCCAGCCGGCCGACAGACGTGATAAAAGATGCTCAAGCAGTCCACGATACTGTTCGCGACAATGGAGCAAATGCCGGCTTTTAAACCACCGGCGTGCGCCTCGGATTAATAGTAAGGCCGCCGAAAAGCTGGCGATTGTTCTTGGCAGCAATGGTGCGATAAAAAGTCCTGTCGCCAGCCAGGCTCCTGTCAGAATCAAACCGGCGAGACAGAAGATTTTTGCAAGGCTTTGTTCCGATCGTACGATTCGTTTTTGCATTTGACGAGCCCTCCTGATTGATGGCGTTTGTACCAATCCTCTAGGATAATCCCTGAGCCGGCATCTGCCTGAACAAGGCAGATTTCGTTGATCTGACGTTTTCCGGTTGGCAGGCGATCAACATGGATCAGGATATCGATCGCCGATCCGATCATGCCTTGCACGGCCGGCCAAGGCAGCTGTACGGCCAGCAAGATCATCAAAGCCAGGCGGTCGATCATATCTTGGCAGGAATTTCCGTGACCGGTGCAAAGAGAGCCGGGATGGCCGGTATTCATGGCCTGAAGCATATCATAGGCTTCGCGGCCACGTACTTCGCCGACAATAATACGATCCGGCCGTAAACGAAGCGATGCCCGAACCAGATCTGTCAGATCGATGGCGCCGTCTCCGTCCGGTCCCGGTTGACGTGCTTCCAGCCTGACCAAATTGTCAAGACCTTGCAGGTTGAGTTCGGCGGCATCTTCGATCGTGACGACCCGCTCTTGAGAAGGGATAAAGCCGGATAAGATATTCAGCAAAGTCGTTTTCCCCGACCCGGTACCCCCGCAAATAAAAATGCTTTTGCGCTCCCGGACCGCTTGAACCAAGTCCTCGGCTGCTTCTTCGGAAAGAAAGTCACTGTCGATCAAAGCCGCTATGTCCGGGCGAATGCCGGTGAATTTCCGAATGGTCAAGACCGGCCCATCAGGGGCGGCGGGAGGAAGCGCAGCGTGGACGCGTGCACCGCTCGCAAGACGCATATCCGCCAATGGCTTTTTTTCGTGTATAAGCCGATTGGCGCAGCCGAAAAAATTGGTGATTACACCGGCCAGATGCTCGCGGTCATGGAATTTGATATCAACCGGTTCCAAACATCCGTTGATTTCAACAAATACTTTTTCCGGCCCATTAACCATAATTTCGGTGATTTGCGGATTGTCCATCAGCGGTTGCAAAACATCCAGTCCGCGCATGGCATGAAAAAGCTGATCGACAACACTTTTGCGCTCCTGAACGGTCAGCCTTGAGCCGGAGAATTCTTCAGCAACCGCAACAAAGATGGCTCTCCTGACTGATTCGTCGTCATGTTCGAAAGCCTTTCCGGTTCGATTGACGATCTGATGGATCAGACGTTGGCGCATTGGATAATCAAGTTGCATAATTGTCTCCGATGCTTTTTTGAATGCCGATGATTCGTGTCGAAGGCGGCAGATCCGCAATCAGGCGAGAAACTTCACTGCAGGCGCTCTTTGCAGCAAAATTTTCCTGATCCAGCATGATGATTTCACAAATATCACAAAGGACCGCGATTACGGATAATGAGGCAAAAGGCAGACCTGCGCAGTCAACCAAAGCTGTCATTCGTCCGTTGGCTGAAGCAACATAGTTACGGACCAATATCATCAGCCGGCGCAGGGTATCCGTGTCACAGGCGATGAGATCATCTGAGCGGTCCGGTGGTCGAAACTGGAGGATTCCCAGGGGGCTTGGTTGTAGATAATGTCCCAGGTCAATGTCCGGCATCCCGTCACACGCCAAGTGCATCAGCAAATCGGACAAATTGTTTCCGGTTCCGGCAGAACAGATCAGCTGCATCAAATAAGTCGGCATGATAGGTAGGTAAATCACCTGTTGTTCCTCTGTCAGCATTTTTCCCAACCGACTTTTGCTTGTTTCGGCAGAGTATCCGGAAGGCCCGGCGCAAAACAGAAAATGAACGCCGGCTTGACATTTCGTTCCGGCTTGTTCTGATTTGACTGTTTTCTGCCAATGCAGAATAGTTTTGACAAAATCGCTGACCGGTTGATGCCTCCAGACGACGGCTTCTGAGGTCAACGGGTCATTTTCCCCTTCTTTCGGCTGACAGCTGATCAATGGTGCGATCGGATGACAGATAGCCGGCGAAAGCCGGTTGATCGTATCGGCGAGCTGAGGGAAATCAGCTTGGTTGTAATAAACCAGGCGTGTTTTTTCTGATTTGGCCAGCTCGGATACAAGATCACCTTGAGTTTGACAGCCGATGATTTCCAGCTCCGGCAACCGACCCCTCAATTGATCGGATAAATTATCCAGATAAGCTTTTTCGGCGTCGACCAGTATAACCTGCATATTTACACCTCCTCCGGTCTTCTATACTAAAGCCGGCCGACATGATCCGCCCCTTGATTGATCCGGCAAAACCCAACAATTCGTTTGCCATGGTGTGGACGCAAAGTGGCCTCTCGTCTTGCAATTGCTTTTGCCGCGTGCTATCATTTGCTTGCCCGATAAGGGGCGAAAAGATAATATTTAATCATCTCTTATCCAGAGTGGCGGAGGGACTGGCCCTTTGAAGCCCGGCAACCGCGGTCATGCAGCGGTGCCAATTCCAGCAGGTGAAACCTGGCAGATGAGGTTTGCTTTTTTAGGCCTGCCTCTTCTCGGAAGAGGTTTTTTGATTGACAAGGGAGTGTATATATGAATCAACGTGGAAAATGGTTGTTTTCTTCAGAATCGGTTACCGAGGGTCATCCAGACAAAATGTGCGATCAGATTTCCGATGCGATTCTCGATGCCATCCTGGAAACCGATCCCGGCGCCCGTGTTGCTTGTGAAACAGCAGTGACGACGGGTATGGTGATGGTTTTTGGAGAAATCACCACCAAGGCTTATGTTGACATCGCCAAGATTGTCCGCAACACGGTGCGCGAAATCGGTTACATCGGGCACGAAACAGGATTTGACGCGGATGCCTGTTCGGTCGTCACTTCTATTGATGAGCAGTCGGCAGATATCGCCATTGGCGTCAACCGGTCGGTGGAGCATCGCAAGGGTATCGACGACAAGACAGCGGAAACCGGAGCCGGCGATCAGGGCATGATGTTCGGCTTTGCCAATCGGGAAACGCCGGAATTTATGCCATTGCCGATCGCGCTGGCTCATCGGCTGGCCAAGCGTCTGACAGAGGTGAGGAAAAACGGAACCTGCGGTTTCCTGCGTCCCGACGGTAAAACACAGGTTACCGTTGAATACATGGACCGCGTGCCGGTACGGATTCACACCGTGGTATTATCCGCCCAACACAGTCCCGATGTCTCTGCCGAAGAACTGCAAAAGGCTATCGTTGAGCAGGTTATCCGACCGACATTGCCGGCCGGGTTGATGGATGAAAAAACACGTATCCTCATCAACCCGACCGGACGCTTTGTCATTGGCGGCCCCCGGGCGGATTCGGGATTAACCGGCCGAAAAATAATCATCGATTCGTATGGCGGCTATGCCCGACACGGCGGCGGAGCCTTTTCCGGAAAAGATCCGACCAAGGTTGATCGATCGGCGTCCTATGCCGCGCGTTATGTGGCTGTCAATATTGTAGCGGCCGGTTTGGCGGAGGCTTGTGAAATCCAACTGGCTTATGCCATCGGTGTTGCCCGCCCGATTTCGGTTACGGTCGAAACCTTTGGTACCGGATTGATTCCTGATCAGCAAATCATAGAACTCATCGAAAAGCATTTTGATTTAAGGCCGGCTGCTATTATTCGGGATCTGGATCTTTGCCGACCGATCTATCGGCAGATTGCCTCCTATGGGCACTTCGGCCGTCCGGAACTGGATCTGCCCTGGGAAAAAACCGACAAGGCCGAGGCCTTGAGATCGGATGCCGGACTTGGCTGATCCACGTCAGATCAGTTTCGATCCGTCGCAAAGCCGCCGGAGTTCGACCTCTGTTGAGGGTGTCGTCGAGACCATTATTTTTCGAAACAAAACAAACGGTTATTCCGTTATCGCCCTGTCAGGGGACAGTGATGTGGTTGCGGTGGGGATTTTACCGTATTTATCGGAGGGAGAATCGGTTCGCCTGTTCGGTGGCTGGGCCGAGCATCCGGACTACGGCTTTCAGTTTCAGGTCGAACATTACGAGGTTGTGGCTCCCAACAGCAGTGAAAGCATCCTGCAGTATTTAAAATCAGGCATCATCAAAGGCATTGGTGAAAAAACCGCGGAAAAACTGGTTGGCGAGTTCGGCGACGAAACCCTGAATATCCTGCGCGATCACCCTGAACGGGTTAAGAAAATCAAAGGTATCGGAGCGAAAAAAGCTCGCCGGATATCGGAACAGATATTGGAAAAGCAAGAATACCAAGGCCTTGTACTTTATTTATCGCCGCTGGGCATCGGCCTCGGGAAAATCCTCCGCATTTATCGTCAATTTGGTGCCCAGGCTCTGTCGTTGGTTTTGGAAAATCCATATCGGTTGGCTGATGAAATATATGGGATCGGTTTTTCCACCGCCGATGCCCTGGCTCAAAAAATGGGCCTGGATCCCAAGTCTCCCCACCGGGTGGTCAGCGCCTTGAAATATTTGCTGCATCAGGCGGCTGCGCAGGGACATACCTGTTTGCCCCTTGGTCAGTTGTTGGCCGGTGCATCGAAACTTCTGCAAGATACCATAACGGCTGACCATCCGGCCGTGGCCGTTTTGCTGGAGGACCCGCAGGTCAAGCGGGTGGAGGATGCCGATGCACCCTCGCCGATAATTGCCCTCAGTAGCCTTTATCACAGCGAAAAAGCAGCAGCGGAGCGTTTGCGTGTCCTGATTGAAAGCGCGCCTTCTCGGTTCGGGGATTTAATGCGGACCGCCGAAGCCGACCAACTGATTCAACGCAATGCCCGTGATATAGGCATGACTTTGGCTCCCGAGCAACAAAAGGCGTTGTTATCTGCTCTGCAAAATCAGGTTCTTGTCCTGACCGGAGGACCCGGTACCGGCAAGACAACCATCACCAGGCTGTTGTGTTCCTGTCTGAACAGCCTGGGAGGCAAAGTTCTGTTGGCTGCGCCGACCGGCCGGGCGGCCAGGCGAATGACAGAAGCCACCGGCGTTCAGGCCAGGACACTGCACCGTCTCTTGGAAATCCAATATGTGCCCGATGAGAATCGTATGGATTATCAGGCCGGACTTAAACCAAAGGCCATGTTATCCTGCGATCTCTTAATCGTTGACGAAGCCTCGATGATCGATGCCGTCCTGTTTCGTAGTTTGCTGGATGCGATCGTACCGGGCACACGTCTGGTGTTGATAGGCGATGCCGATCAACTGCCATCTGTCGGTCCCGGCTATGTCCTCAAGGACCTGATCGACAGCGGCCGGATCCCGACCGTGCGCCTGACCCAGGTTTTCCGTCAAAGCAATCAAAGTCTGATTATTCGCAATGCGCACCGGATCCATGCAGGTCATTTGCCGGAGCTTGACCAGACCTTTGACAGCCAGTTTCTCTGGATTGTCAAGGAATCGGCAGAGGCTGTTGCTCAAGCGGTGGTTAAACTCTACCGTGAGATCCTGCCTGAAAAATATGGGTTGGATCCCTTACGAGATGTGCAGGTTTTGACGCCCTCCCGCAAAGGAGCCGCAGGAACCGGACAGCTCAATCAGCAACTTCAGCAAGCGATGCAGCAAGCCTCCTCGGATCAGGATTCGGGCATTCATGCCCACGGCAGCCGCTTTTTACCGGGAGATAAAGTCATGCAGATTCGAAACAGCTATGATATGAGCTGGATTATTCAATCTGATCCTGCAAAAACCGGTTCCGGTGTCTTTAACGGCGAAACCGGAACCATTTTATCGGTTGAACCGGAAGAGAACACGCTGGAGGCTTTGTTCGACGACGATCGATTGATCCTTTATGATCAAGCAACACTCGAAGATCTTGATCTGGCATATGCCATTACCATTCATAAAAGTCAGGGCAGCGAATATCCGGTGGTTATTTTGGCGGTTCCGCCGGGTGCTCCGCAGTTGTTGACGCGCAATCTCCTCTATACGGCCGTGACCCGTGCCTGGCAAAAATTGCTGCTGGTTGCCTCGCGAAGAACAATTGCCGGCATGGTGGCCAATGATCGCGCTTACACAAGGCATACACTTCTAAAAGGATTCTTATCGACACCAAATTGAGGAAGACCATATGAAGTTTATGGACGGCAATAAGGTTGTCCGGGCCGGTCTGGCAGCTCTCTATCCGCCTCGATGTGCCTGCTGCAACCGTGTCCTGATGCATCAATCAAATCTGTCCGGCTTTTGCCGTGGTTGCTTGCCCCGGATTCCCTTCCGAACCCGCTCTCAAGCTCTGCTCGGTTGGTCGGATTTCGGGCCGGCCGGATACGGCAGGTCTTATCCGGTTGTTTGCGCAACGTGGTATCGTGATCCGATCCGGCAAATGTTGCTCAAATTGAAATTTGGTGATGCACCGGATCTTGCCCATGCCTTAGCCGGAATTCTGCTTTATGGCTGGAACAGATTCGGGATTGATTGCCGCGGGGTGGTTGCTGTCCCTCTTCATCAAACACGTGAGCGTGAAAGGGGGTACAATCAGGCAGGTTTGATCGCCGCGGCTTTTGCAAAACAGATTGATCGACCGGATTGGTCACAATACCTCATTCGCAACCGAATAACCGAAAGACAAAGCAGTCTTACGGCCCGGGAGGAGAGGCAAGCCAATCTGAGCGGCGCCTTCAGCCTGACCTTGCCCGGGAAGCGGTTTGAGCGAATAGGAGGCGATGATGCAAGGCCTGTCGTACTGATCGACGATGTACTCACCACGGGTGCAACATTAACCGAGGCCGCGATTCCTTTCTGGCGCAATAATATCCCGGTTGCAGGTCTGGTGGCTTCGTCCGATAAACAGACGCAAAGCCGGCTGATCGGAAGAAATATCGGTCGCCGGCTTGCTTTGCAGGAGACGCGCGGATTCGGTTCAACCCTGAACCGCCCTTGAGAAATTAACCGAAAAGGGATATACTGGTGTTGCCTGGAATGTTCGCTGCCTCTGTTTTTGAACCTTCATGACATTAACGGGAGCTCGGGTCAGATGGAATACGGTCATATCTCCGGACTTCGGTTCGACAGAGAAAGGCCAAAGGCCACTGCAGGGCACCCACCTAGTATATAACGCTAGGTGTCAAAAAGAGGGGGCGGCATTTCGGGTTTTCTGTTATAATATCCCGATAATGAACTGAAAGATTGAGGGAGAGAGGGCAACGGTCGTATGGGCCTTTACGCAGATGCCAAATCCATCGCAGAACGTGATCCGGCAGCCAAGGGGATTTGGCAGGTCATTCTGCTTTATCCGGGGTTTCACGTCCTGATCAGCCATCGGTTGGCCAACTGGTTTTACCGCCGGCGCTTATTTTTTATTGCTCGCATGATTTCCCAGATCGCCCGGTTTTTTACGGCAATCGAGATCCATCCCGGGGCAAAAATCGGCCAGAAACTTTTCATTGACCACGGCGCGGGTGTCGTCATCGGTGAGACGGCGGAAATTGGTGACTACTGTACGATCTATCACAATGTGACCCTTGGCGGAACCGGAAAAGAAAAGGGGAAACGACATCCGACTCTGGGCGATAATGTCCTGATCGGTGCCGGAGCCAAGATCCTCGGCCCGTTTCGTATTGGCGATAATGTGACGGTCGGAGCCAACGCGGTTGTTTTGGGAGAGGTTCCGGACGGGGCCACGGTTGTCGGTGTTCCGGGTCGTATTACCCGGCTGCAGGATGCAACTGTCCGACGCAGCGTTGAGCTGGATCACGTCAATGTCCCGGATCCGCTGGAGCAAGAGCTGTGCGTGCTTTTCAGCCGGATTTCCAGGCTGGAGCAGTCTTTGGGGATCCAACCGGAACAACGAGCCGCTGCGAAAAAAATCCACCCTGAAGCTAAAATTGACGGTGAGAATTTGTTTGAGAAAAATTCAGATATGACCGAGGAGCCTGAACCATGAGAATCTATAATACGCAAACCCGTGAGAAGGAGCCCTTTGCACCGCTTGAATCCGGCCATGTTAAAATTTATGTTTGCGGACCGACGGTTTACAATTATTTTCATTTAGGTAATGCGCGTCCCTTTATTACCTACGATACATTGCGCCGTTATCTTGAATATCGTGGATATCGCGTGACTTACGTGCAAAATTTTACCGATATCGACGACAAGATGATCAATCAGGCAAACGAGGACGGCATCACCATCCGTGAGCTGGCGGATCGCTTTATCAAAGAATATTTTGTCGATGCCGATCAACTCAATATCCGGCGAGCCACCCACCATCCACTGGCCACCGAAAGCATGCCGGTTATTTTAGATATGATCGGTCGTCTGATGGACAAAGGTTTTGCCTATGAAGCTGACGATGGTGTCTATTTTGATGTGGCCAGGATGCCGGATTACGGCAAGCTTTCCGGTCACAATCTCGATGAATTAGCCAGTGGCGGCAGTGAGCGGACGGGTCGGGAGTCCGGAAAACGCAACAACCTGGATTTTGCTCTTTGGAAAAAACGCAAACCGGAAGAACCTTTTTGGCCGAGTCCTTGGGGGGATGGCCGACCCGGATGGCATATCGAGTGTTCCGCAATGGTTTTGGAATACCTGGGTGAAACCATTGACATCCACGGTGGTGGGCAGGATTTGGTTTTTCCCCATCATGAGAACGAAATCGCCCAGAGTGAAAGCGCCAATGGCAAGCCTTTTGTGCGCTTTTGGATGCACAATGGATTCGTTAACATCGATCAGGAAAAAATGTCCAAATCCGCCGGCAATTTCTTTACCGTGCGTGACCTGGCTCAACACTATGATTATCTTGTGCTGCGTTTCTTCATGCTCGGCGCCCACTACCGCATGCCGATTAATTTCTCGGCGGAGTTGTTGACGGCTGCCCGGAATGGCTGGAACCGAATCCAAACCAGCTTGAGCAATCTGGAATTTCTGGCCGACAAAGCGCCGGGCAACCGATGACCCGAAGGCCCTGCAGGCGGCCCGCGAGCTGGAAACCGCGCGCAGCAATTGCAAACAGGCGTTTATTGCAGCCATGGACGATGATCTGAATACGGCGGATGCGCTGGCTGCGATTTTTGAACTTGTTCGGGCGGCGAACACCGCAACCACAGTTTCCGGATTGGATGCGGGTTCTATTCGTGAGACCAGGTTTTTGCTGGATGAACTCCTTGACGTTCTGGGCTTGCAAAAAGGCCAGAAGGAAGAAGAAATACCTGACGAAATTTTGAAACTTGTCGCTGAACGAACAGAGGCCAAAAAAAATAAGGATTTCAGTCGTGCGGATGCGATCCGGTCGGAAATACAAGAACGTGGCTTTGTACTGATGGATACGGCGCAAGGCCCAAGGATCAGCAAAGGGTGACGGAGTTTATGTACACCGGTGATCTACGTGAAGTACCGATCTCGGTCTTGGCATACATCGGTGATGCGGTATACGAATTGCGGATCCGGTTGCATTTGTGCCAAAAAAGCAATGCCAAATCGGGCGCATTGCATCGTGAAACCATCAAATGGGTTCGTGCGGCGGCCCAGGCAGCAGCTGTCGATCGCCTATTGCCCCTGCTGAGCGAAGCCGAAACCATGATCTATCGAAGGGGGCGCAACAGTCAACCAAGCAGTATCCCCAAGAATGCCGATCCGGCCGACTATATGGCCGCCACCGGCTTTGAGGCGGTTATCGGTTATCTGTATCTTAAGGGTGATCAAGATCGTTTGGACCACTTGCTGGAAGAAATTCTGGAGGACAGCATCGATGAAGCAAAATCCTGACCGCCGCGACGATACCAAGCAAAAAAGATATCCGGCCAAAAGGTCTGAAAGCAACCGCCCCGGAGGTTCTCGTCCCGGTCCGAAACCGGGTGGAGGTAAACGGCGCGAACATGACAAAGGCTCTCATCCACGGCGCGGACAGAGCTTTTCCCCGCGCGGCAGGCCATCCTCTTACGAGCCCCGGCTCCGGGATCGGCCCGAGCAGCCCGGCCGTGCACCGCAACCGGCCTCGGATCCGATAATTCCCCGGCGATTTGAAACCGGAACAGGTTTGCCGGATCGCCTTGAGGGCCGTAATCCGATTGTTGAGGCGATTAAAGCAGGCCGCGCCATCAATAAATTATGGGTTGCCAAACCTGAAGACAAAAAAATGGATCCCGGGTTGGCCAGGTTGGTCGCCATGGCCAAAGAGGCCGGTGCGGTGATCATGGATGTGGACAAACGTGTGCTGGATGCCATGGCGACCACGCACAGCCACCAGGGTGTCATTGCACAGGTTGCCGCCCATGAGTATGTCGAATTGGATGATCTGATTGAGAGCATAAAAGCCAAGGAAGAAGAACCGTTTTTGCTGATTCTTGCCGAGTTGCAGGAAAGCTATAATTTGGGATCGGTTCTTAGAATTGCCGATGCCGCCGGGGTCCACGGCGTTATTATCCCTATGCGGCGTTCCGTTGGGCTGGATGCCGCTGTAGCCAAAGCTTCGGCCGGCGCCATCGAGCATGTTCCTGTGTCCCGTGTCGGCAATCTTTCTCAGGCGATTGCCAAACTTAAGGAATCCGGATTTTGGATAGCCGGAACCGATGCTGATGGCAAAACTGATTATCGTGATGCAGATTGGAGCGGTTCCCTGGCCATCCTGATCGGTGGTGAAGACAAGGGGTTAAGCCCGATTATGCGGCGACATTGTGATTTTTTGATTTCTATCCCCATGCATGGTAAGGTCAATTCACTGAATGCAGCTGTCGCGGCAGGCATCATAACCTTTGAAGCGGCCGCCCGCCGGAAATCCGCAGTCGCTGAAACCCGGAAACAAAACAACCCGGAATCTGTTGAATAAAAGTCATGTTGGAAAGAAGAAGTGAAAAGTCGGACAATGTTTTGCTGGCCCGGGCAGCCGAAGGAGACCAGCAAGCCATAGAGGCTCTGATGATCCGTTACAAAAATCTGGTGCGGAGCAAGGCGGCCTCCATGTTCATGGCCGGTGCCGATTCCGAGGACGTGATTCAGGAGGGTATGATCGGCCTGTTCAAGGCTATTCAGGACTTCAAACCGGAGTTTCGTGTTCCCTTTCCGGCCTTTGCCTCCTATTGTATTGCTTCGCAGATCACCGATGCTGTCCGTCGGGCTTCACGGCAGAAGCACCGACCGCTCAACGATTCTCTTTCCCTGCAAACCTTGGTCAAAGCAGATGATGCCGGTGATAACAGGTTCTTGGAGGTCTTTATCGGCGATTCCGGCCCCAATCCGGAGGAAATTCTGCTTGATCGCGAACGCGTTGTTGATTTGCAGAAATTTTTTCTTAACCACCTGAGTCGGCTCGAGCAGCAAACCGTTTTGCTCTTTATGCAAAAGCTTCGATATCAGCAAATTGCGGATTGTCTTGGCTGCACCACAAAGCAAGTTGACAATGCCTTGAGTCGTGCGCGGCGCAAATTTTCAGCTTACCGGCAGGACAAATCCTATGATGGTATGATGGTACAAAAGAAAACGGAGGGAGATAGGTGAAAAAGCATCTTGCCAAATCACTGCTGCTTTTATTGACGGCAGGAAGCTTCCTTTTTCAAAGTGCTTGCGCGGCGACGGATGATCTGCAATCCTTTCTGCAGCGTTTTCGCCAATCAGGCGGCCGTCCGGCAATCGGAACCGTGTTGACGGAGACGGATCTGATCAACAAATTGACAGATGCCATCCGGCCCGAATCCGATCCGCAAGCCATTTTTGACCAAATCCCGGAAGCACAGCACAAGAATGTCAATCGAGATCAGTTCCAGCAATACATTCAGCTTCTGCGACGTGGAATCCCCGGTGATATTCTGGCCTTTTCCCATATCAATCCGGCTGAGTCGAATGAAGTTCAAGCCATGGTGCGTGAGCGGTGGCCGGAGCTTCCTGAGCTGGCCGATCAGCTGCAGGGATATTGGATATATTATCAGCGAACCTCCCAGCAGACGGATCAATTTGCCCTCTATATCCATAAGTCCAAGGAGGGAAGAGCCTATCTCGCAGCGGAGTGGATCGAGCGGACGCTGGCATTGGCAAACTATGCCGAGCTTTACATGAACGCTGTCGACGACGCCAATTTATCAGCATTGTCGGTGCTGCTGGAACCGTTTGTACCGGAGAAGGCCGTTCGGGAAGCCAAAGCAGCGAAGGTCATTGCCTATTACACACAAAACAAGACCATTCGGCTTCGGGATTTCCAACTTGGGCATGCCCGGGCAGACAGCATTGCTTATTTGGGCGATGAGACGCCGGGCCAGGATGCATCTGCTATGGCCGGCCGCTTGCTGGAAGTGTTTGTCACTCCGGCCGGTCACAAAAGAATCAATAACATTATCCCGGATAAGCTTTGCGCAGCTGATGTTGAGATTCTTTTCATGAATGAGTTTTTCCATGATTTTATTGATCTCGAACAGCAAAAGCCGATCCAGGTCCGCTCGGCTCAGATCGAGGCGGTGCTTGGCGAACCGCGTCAACATGACAACTCCAACTGCCTGACCAACAGCGATAAAGTCAGCCAGATGCAGCTTATGTACGAGCAGGCGGAACTGCGGATTATCGGTGAATGCTATCGCCATCATCGCTGGGCCGGAAGAATTATCGGCATCCGAATAACCGGGCCGGCGATCGGCCTGGCCAGTGGCCTCCGACCCGGTTTAAAAATTGCCGAAGTGCTTCAAATTTATCCGTTTGCCGATGAAACCGACTACAAGGTTTCCGGTCAAACGCCCTGGGGTGAAATGACGCTTGTCATGAGTACCGATGGTGAGGTGCTGACCGAGATCGCCTTGGGCTGGAAAAGTCAGTAAGAGGCCGGTCCGCACACATCTCCCATTACTATCCCTCCATCAATCGATGCTCTTGTCGATCTGGAAACGCATGATCTTTCTTGATGTATTCTTTTCGAACTCACTATCCCGGAGTCTGACCAGATTGACGGCTTTATAAGCAACCATGGTGCCGTTTATTTTACGGATTTCCTGATCAAAATACTTCTGGGGATCGGTGACCCCCATCGATTGCAACGCATCCTGATTGGGGAAAATTTCCGCAACGATGACCTCTTTGCTTTTTTGGGAACGGCTTTCGCCGGCATAAACGATAACCTCTTCAACACCCGGGACTTGGGATATTTTCAATTCAATTTCCTCGGGATAAACGTTTTTGCCATTGCTGAGCACAATAATATTTTTCAGCCGTCCGGTAATATAGAGCCAGCCTTCCTCATCCAATTTGCCAAAATCGCCGGTTCGGAAAAAGCCCTCTTCGTCAAAGGCTGCGGCGGTGGCTTCCGGATCCTCGTAATAGCCAAGCATAACATTGGGGCCCTTGACACAGATCTCACCTTCGCCGTTTTCGTCCGGATTTAAGATTTTTATTTCTTCGTCGATAATCGGGCAGCCGACGCTGCCGCGTTTTTGATATTTATTCCGGTTGCAGGATACCAAAGGGGAACACTCCGTGATCCCGTAGCCGTTGAGAATGGTGATGCCGAGGCTGTCAAAGGTATCAATAATATCCTGCTTCAGAGCGGCACCACCGCTGATGACCAGTTCCAACTTGCCGCCCAGCTGGGCCAATACGCTTTTAAAGAGCTTGCGACGCAGGTCAATGCCGAATTTACGCAGAAAATTACTGACTTTGATCATGGCGCGCAAAAGATTGGCTTTGCCGCTCTCTTCGGCTCCGGACCAAATTTTGGCAGCCAACTTCTCCAAAAACAAAGGAACCAGAATCAAGTGTGTCGGCTGTTGTTCCTTGATCTCGGCGCCGATATGCCGGAGACCGCTGGACAGGTAAATGGTTGAACCTTGGGAAAAGTGACCGACAAAAATTACCGTTGAACAAAAGGTATGGTGAGGCGGCAGAGTATTGATTGTCTTGGGGGTGATGGCAAAATTGTACATCCCGTTGGTCATGTCCAAGACAATATTCTTTTGCGAAAGCATAACGCCCTTGCCTTTGCCGGTGGTTCCGGAGGTAAAGACGATGGTGGCCATTCTTTCGTCATCGATCGTGTAATCATCGTAAGATGAATCCCCTTGATCAAGAAGTTCCTGCCCCTTCGTGACAACATCTTCGATGGGGATCGCGGTTATTTCTTTCGGCTGACCCATAGCGATGACGGTTGGCAAGGCCGAATCAGTACTTTGAAAGTCTTTGATTTTGCTTTCAATCGCCGGATGATAAATCACACCCTCGCATTTGGCTCGGGTCAAGATATCGGCAATTTCCTCGGCCGGCAGATCCCGGTCGAGGGGAACGACGACGGCTCCGATGGCCATCAAGGCAAAATACGAACAGACCCAATCATAGGTGGCGTCGCCGATCAAGGCGATGTGCCTGTCACGAAGATTCATGGCGATCAGGCCGGTGCCCAACGCGCGGACCCGGTTGCGGGCCTGAAGGTACGTGACATCGACGGTTTGCGCATCATGAGGATTGATTTTGTATGAAATTGCCACCCGATCCGGGTATTTTTTAGCTACGTTCTCGACCATAACCCGGATATTTTCAAAAATCGTGGTCTCATAAAGCGGGTAATTTTTATTTTTCATTGTTGGTTGCTCCCCTCAATACTTTACTTGTTCATTATGCTGATTTCGAGGCAATTTTTCAACCTTTTTGATTTTTATGGTTAAATAGTAATAAAGCGAGAAGAAATTTTTATGTGGCGAGGTTCTTTATGCGGTTGCTGCACACATCAGACTGGCACTTGGGACGGATGCTTTACGGACGTAAACGTTATGAAGAGCAGGCGGCTTTCCTCGACTGGCTGATCGATACGATTCGGGAAAAACAAGTTGATGCCTTGATCGTGGCAGGGGATATTTTTGACACCGGCACTCCCGGCAATCGGGCGCAGGAACTGTATTACGGATTTCTCTCACGTTTGCCCGCTACTACTTGCAGGCATACAATCATTATTGCCGGCAACCACGATTCGCCAACCTTTCTCGATGCTCCCGGTGATCTGCTGAAAGCAATGCACATTCACGTTATCGGAACGGCAAGTTCCAACCCGGCCGATGAATGTGTGCTTCTTGCTGATCATGACGGTCAACCGGAGGCCCTGGTCTGCGCTGTACCGTATCTGCGTGACCGTGATGTCCGGCGGGCTTCGGCCGGCGAGACAATCGCCGACAAGAATCGGAAACTGATCGAGGGGATACGCGCGCACTATGCGGCTGTTTGCGACCTGGCGGCAAAGCAACGGGAATCCGTCGGTGACATACCGATTATTGCCACTGGACATCTTTTTGTCACCGGCGGACGCACAACCGACGGTGATGGCGTGCGAGAGCTCTACGTCGGCACCCTGGCTCATGTTGATCGGGAGATTTTTCCTTCCGTGATCGATTATTTGGCTCTGGGACATTTGCACGTGCCACAAAACTTGTCCGGCAGTGATCATCAGCGCTATTCCGGATCGCCGATTCCCATGGG
>JAAYPL010000080.1 GCA_012519875.1 Clostridiaceae bacterium
CGCCGTGTAGTCGATGGCTCGGCAATGCCCTCGGGCCAGATCAACAACGTGGATATAATCGCGAACTCCGGTTCCGTCCGGGGTTGGATAATCATCGCCAAAAACCTGCAGAAACGGCCGGCGGCCGACCGCCACCTGCGCGACATAGGGCATCAAGTTGTTGGGGATACCGGCAGGATCCTCGCCGATCAGGCCGGAAGGATGAGCGCCAATCGGGTTGAAGTAGCGCAACAGGACCACTGACCAAGCCGGGTCGGCAGCGGCCAGATCCGTAAGAATCTGCTCATTCATCAATTTGGTCCAACCATACGGGTTGGTGCAAAAAAGCCGGGCATTTTCGGGAATCGGCACGGTTTCGGGGATTCCATAGACCGTCGCGGACGAACTGAAAACCAGGCGTTTGACGTGATGTTTTTGCATAACTTCACATAAAGTCAGGGTCGCATCCAGATTGTTGCGATAATACAGGAGAGGCCGGGCAACCGACTCGCCGACAGCCTTAAAGCCGGCAAAGTGAATGACCGCCTCAATCCCATGGTTGTTAAAAACATCATCCAAGGCCTTATGATCTCGAACATCAAGTTGGTAAAAAGACACCGACCGACCGGTAATACGTTTGATCCGATCCAGCACCGCAGCTTTGCTGTTGCTGAAATTATCAACAACAACCAACTCATGACCTTCCTGCAACAGTTCAACGCAGGTATGACTGGCAATATATCCGGTACCGCCTGTAACAAGAATTTTATCCATAAAAAAGTGCCTCCCGCGGTCGTCTTTTGTTCCTGGAATTATGATTCTACACCAACCGACTGATCAACAGCAAGTTTTGCCGGCTGCGATTGCTCCAAAACCGGTAATTATGATAATATGTATAGACTTGAACGCCTGCTGCGGCATGTGTTCCGGTCGGAAGGAAAAACACCATGGATGGCAAGAAAGTGCCTTTAAAAAAGCAATGGAAAGGGCTCCTTTCCTTTTACAGTGGCCACCTCGGATATTTAGTCGGGGCGGTCATCTTTTCAATCCTGTCGGCCATTATGTCCTTGTTGCTGCCACTTATTTTCAGTTTTGTCGTTGATTCGGTTCTTGGGGACAAAGAGCCTGCGCTGCCTCCGTTTATTCTAAGGCCTCTGGATAATCTGGGCGGTCACTCCTGGCTGCTGGAGAACCTTTGGGTCGCCGGCCTTGTTATCATTATTATTACCTTAATCGACGGTGTGCTGATTTTTGCCTATGGGCGCTGGATCAGCATCTTTGCGGAAAACGGCGCCAGGAAAATGCGTAAATCTCTGTACAGCCATATTCAGAACTTGACATACTCCTATCACGCGCAAGCCGAAACAGGCGATCTGATTCAGCGTTGCACCTCAGATGTCGAGCTGATCAATAAATTTGTCAACAGCCAGCTCCTTGAGATTCTTCGTTCCTTGACCTTAATCACCTTCGCGGTCTCGATCATGTTCAGCATTAACCGCCGGATGGCACTGATCGGTATCGCCGTCACACCGGTCGTGTTTTTTACTGCCGTTATCTTTTTTCGCAAAGAACGGGATGCTTTTCAAAAATGGGATGAATCCGAAGGGGCATTATCTGCGACATTGCAGGAAAATCTGACCGGCATTCGTGTGGTCAAGGCATTTGCCCGACAGGCTTTTGAACAACAAAAATTTCATGAAAAAAACAGTGAGCTTCGCCGGCATGGTTGGAAAACATTTCAGGTTATCGCCAATTTCTGGATGTTTTCCGATTTTATCTGTCTGACACAGATCGCCGCAGTGACCATCATCGGCACATTAGCGGTTATTCAGGGCAATTTGTCCTTGGGACAGCTGGTCGTCTTCATTTCGTACACCGAAATGCTGCTTTATCCTCTGCGCGGCCTGGCCCGTATTATCGGCAGCGCCGGCAGAATGCAAATTTCCAACAGCCGGCTGCAGGAAATTCTGGAAGAGCCGACCGAGCCGGAAGAGTCCGGTCTGGCGGACCCTGTTTTGCTGGGCGGCATCACTTTTTCCGATGTCAGCTTCCGCTATCAGGCGAATCAGCGTAATGTTCTCGAGAACATTTCTTTTCAAATCAAACCGGGGGAAACCGTTGGCATATTAGGGCCGACGGGATCCGGAAAGTCCACGCTCCTACACCTGTTGCAACGACTTTACGAGCCATCATCCGGCCAAATATTCCTGGATGAGACCGACCTTCGCGGGATACAACGCGACAGTGTCCGTCGGCAGGTCGGATTGATTTTGCAAGAACCCTTTGTTTTCTCACGTAGTGTCTTTGAAAATATCCGGCTGCCCCGCCCGCAGGCAGAATCTGAAGAAGTATACAATGCAGCCCGCACCGCGGTCTTTCATGACGACGTCATGGCATTTGAAAAAGGCTACGACACCTTGGTCGGCGAGCGAGGCGTCACGTTGTCCGGCGGTCAAAAACAACGCCTGACCATTGCGCGTACGCTGATTCGCGAATGCCCGATCATCGTTTTCGACGATTCGCTGAGCGCGGTGGACACACGAACCGATCAGCAGATCAGAAATGAACTGCTGGCACGTCGCGACAAGGCCACAACGTTGATTGTCTCCCATCGGATCGCAACCTTGGCCCATGCCGACCGGATTCTGGTTTTGGAAAACGGCCGGATCACAGCCGAGGGAATACATGAAGACCTGATTCAGGAGCCCGGCTTGTATCAGCGCGTGTTTGCGATCCAAAGCAGTCTGGAGGATGAGCTTGGGGGAGGTGAAAACACGTGAGCCAGCCTGTTGAACAGGAATTTACCAGCAAAATTGATCTTGGCATCTGGAAACGATTTCTCAAACACGCCTCGGTTTTCAAGCGCGAATTGTTTGTCCTGTTCGGCTTCATGGTTGGTCTGGCATTATTGGAGAACATCACACCTCTTTTGGCACGATATGCAATCGACAATTTTATCAAAAACCGGTCAGCCGACGGTATCACAACCTATGCTTTGATCTATCTGCTTATTATTATCCTGCAGGCAGTGGCCATCCGATTTTACCTTTATTATGCCGGCCGGATTGAAACCGGCCTCAATTTTGAAATCCGCGAGGCCGGTTTCCGGAACCTGCAAAATTTGTCATTCTCCTATTTTGACCGTACACCTGTTGGCTGGATCATGTCACGGATGGTTTCCGACACCAATCGTCTCAGCGAAGTGCTGGCCTGGAGTTTGGTGGACATTGCTTGGGGACTGACCACGATTATCGTCGTTATGATCACCATGTTCATCATGGATGTCCGTCTGGCGTTGTTGGGCGTTGTCCTGATACCCGTCCTGATGGTGGTCAGTTTCTTTTTCCAGAAAAGGCTGTTGGCAGCCCATCGCCGCATCCGGCGGGTCAATTCCAGGCTGACAGGAGCATTCAACGAAGGTATCATGGGGGCCAGAACCAGCAAAACACTGCGCAGAGAAGCCGAAAACAACCGTGAATTCGGAGAAATGGCCGACGGCTTATATCGCGAATCGGTCAAAGCCAGCGTTTTCGCTGCTTTGTTTATGCCCATCGTCTCTTTGCTGGGCGCGACCGGCACCGCGCTGGTTCTGACCTTCGGCGGCCAAATGGTGGCGAGCGGCGTCTTGCTGACCGGTACGTTGTATGCTTTTGTTCTGTATGTCATGAGGCTGTGGGATCC
>JAAYPL010000081.1 GCA_012519875.1 Clostridiaceae bacterium
CTGATCCGGTCGGATACGGGAATCGGCGATGAGGAAGTCCGGAAAATGGATCAAGAGGGTATCCTGATCCCAGTGTTCGACCGTCTGAATAAATTGGCTGTATTTGAGATATAGTCGGGCCTTGTCCGGCCGTTGCCGGCAGTGACTTCCGATGGTGGCTTCCCGCACCCAATGCTGGAACGCCTGCCGGTCTTTTTGTTTTAATCGGCTCCAGATTGGATCTGCATCATCCGGTTGGCCGTAAATCCGATAGATTTGCTGATGGTAGCGGTTGCGGACGGAATCGGGTATGTCTTTCCGGCTGAAAAAATGGCGTAACAAGATGATTTGATGATCCGGGGGCAGACGCCGCAGGGTTTGACCAAAGAGCATATGCGCTCCTTGCAGCAGCGAGGTGTTTTCGCTTATCAGGCTTTTGGCGATCAGTGCGACGCCAAAAGGCGAATCCTGATCAACAGCATACATTGTGAGCAGTTGCGGCAAAGTCAAAGCCGCCTCACCGGCACCCCGTATCAGGCGGATAATGAATTGACGTGTATCAGGATATGCCAGTTGGCTGATTAAGTGAATCCGGTCGGTGGTTGATTGCAGGGGTACAGCTCCGGTCTGGAGACGGATTTCCAGAATCCGGCAAAGAAGAGTCAAGGCACGGGCGATGGTCCGGTTGGGGTAATGGATCTGAAAAGCCAGCCATCCGCTGGTGTAAAGACTGGGGCAGGCTCGCTCGCGAACAATCAACAACAAGCGGTCGATCAAGGCCGCCGACTGCCGGGCGGCTGCCCGACCGGAGGCGGGTGTTTTTGCAAGCGTAGCCAGCAGAGGGAAAATCAGATTCAGCTCACGACTGCTCAGTGACAGCGCCAAGGGGATGATCTGCTGGTTCTTTTCTACTGCCCCGATTTTGGCCGACAAATCGGCCAACCGGTTGTGATCCGGTTGCTTGATTTGCTCCGCCGGCAACGGCAAATAGTCGCGAACAGCATCCAAGCCGGCCCGCAGTTGACTGCCGGGTGCCCGAGACTCGGCATCGGATTCGCAATCAAACCAGGCTTTGGTTCGTTGATCTGATCTGTTCACCGTGGTCATCATCCGTCAAACCGGGCGACTTGCCCTTGATTATATTGCAGAGCACGAGGCAAGGCATCGACGGCGTCACGGATTTCATCGGCTGTTCTGGCCATGCGGGTGGCCAGTTCGGCCAGACCGGCGTCGAAATCAGTCAGGGTTTTATTGACATAACCGGCAGAGGCCTCGGTGAAATCCGCAAGTGTCCGTTCAAGGGTGGTGTTAAGCGCCCCCAGTTGTTCACCGATGGTTCGGGTATGGCCGGCGATGACGTCGGTTTCTTGTCGCACCTGTTGAAAGAGCCCTTGTACTTCAGAGCCAAGCCGGTCCGAGAGATTGTCAACTTGCTGCTGCATGATACCCAGATAATTTCCGGCGCTTGCCTGCTGCTCGCCGGCGGAAGCCCGGGCCCGGTCCATAGCCGCGACAGCGTCATTCAGCAGCAACTGCATCTGTTGGCTATACTCATCCAAGCGCCGGCCGAACTGCGCGATGGCTTCGGCCAAGCCTTGCTCATTTCCGCTGTAAACCGCAGCCATGCGGGTTGAGGCTTCGGCCAGAGTTTTTGATTGTTCATCGACTTGGGCAAAGTTGGAGCTCAGTCGCAGATGAGCCTCGGCAATTTGCTGCAGGGCTTGCTTCGAGTCGGCCAGCAGACTTTCTGATTGCCCGCGGGTGGTCTCCAGTGCCCGCATGGCGTATTCAATGTAGTTTCTAACATCGGACATCAGGGTTCGCATCAGGTCAATTTCCTTGTTGATCGGTTGCAGATGCCCGGCCAGGTCTGCTCCCAACGCATTGGCGAACTGGACGGCCAATTCCTGCATGCCGCGTTCCTGTCGCTGGGTCAGCTCAACGGCCAGATTGCTCAAGGTAGCGGCGGCCTGCTGAATGGGCGGGGCAACGCTGTTGAGCATGACCTGTTCAACTCCGTGACGGATGCCGTCGGCCATGTCTTGACTTGCCAGCCGTCCGGTTGTTTCGGTAAATGTTTCCAAGGTGGCCTTCATCTGACGGTCATAGATCAAAAACTCGTCAATCAGCAGCGCCAGGCCCGCCTGATCATTGAAAACCGGCAGATGATCGGCAAGAACAAGGTGCAGTTGGCTTAGATGATCGGTCAGCGTTCGGAAAGTTTTTTGGGCACCGGCGAGCAGAAAAAGGACACAGGCCAGTGCAATCAGACCGGGAAGCAGAATCAGGCCGATTCGGATCATCTCGTTTGGCGGCGAAATCTGGCTTTGCAGCAGCAAAGTCGTCAGCGAGCCAAGAATCCCGACCCCCATGATCTGACCGGCCGGCCGCGGGCTGGCTGCGGCTCGGGTCGCGGAACCAAAGAGCCGTTCGACTTTAAAAAACCGTGCCGGATCAGGAAACCATTGCGACCGGTAGGAGTCGGCCGATGTCTTTTCCATGGCGGCAAAGGCTTGCGCGAAAGCCGGTTTCGGCACCTGTTCCATCAGTATACGCACCGATTCAACATGATTCAGCGATCGTCCCGGCAGCTCGTCAATGGCCTGGCTCAGCGACGACAACGTCCTAACGGCTTTCTTTCGGCCGACGGCCCCTATTGCCAGCCAGATAAGGGTCAGAACAAACAAGACGACGGCTATCAGGACCGAAAAAAGCCAAAACAATAAGTGCATGCCGGAAAGTTCAATGTTCAGCCAGTTCATAGTTGCCTCCCTGTTGTATTGGTTAAGGGTTCAAAGCCAAAAGCTCGGGTATTGTGAACAGACCATCTTTGCGAATCAGCTTATCGTCAAACCAGATTTCACCGCCCCCGTATTCCGGCCGCTGAATCTGGACCAGATCCCAGTGAATGGCCGACTCGTTGCCGTTGGGGGCTTCGGCGTAGCAAGAACCCGGTGTGAAATGAAAGGATCCGCATATTTTTTCGTCGAACAAGGTGTTGCAGAAAGGTTCACGGATCAGAGGATTGAAGCCCAGCGCAAACTCGCCGATCCAACGAGCGCCGGCATCGCTGTCCAGGATTTTGTTCAAAAAATCGGTCTGCCCGCCGGCGGATGCCTGAACAATTTTCCCGTCGGCAAAATCCAGACGAATGTCATGGAACGTGCGCCCCCAATAATTGGATGGTGTGTTAAAAGTGATATGGCCTTGGACGGATTCGCGTACCGGGGCCGTGAAACACTCACCGTCCGGAATATTGAATTCACCGCAGCAGGGGATAGCCGGCATGCCGCGAATGGAGAATGCAAGATCGGTTCCGGGGGCGATGATGCGAACCCGGTCGGTTTTTTCCATCAGAATTTTGAGCCGTTCGGCATTGCGCTGCATAGCCTGATAATCGACACTGCTCACATCCAGAACAAAATCAAAGAACCGGTCGAAGGACATGTTCATTTTTTGAGCCTGAGCCGGTGTCGGATATTCGAACAAGACCCAACGGCGCTGACCGATCAGCAGGTCTTTGAAAGGTTTGCTTTGCAAGGCGGACAATTGCAGAACTTCCGGAGCGATGCCCGCCAGCTCCTGATCATTGGGATAGGCGCGGATGACAATATCGCCGACCAGATTCGCGAACCGGCGGATGTCGCTTTGCGCTTTGTCAGCCAGAAAAGCCGCTGTTGTACCATCGTCTTCCGGATCGTACATTTCAAGAATCAAACGGGAAACTTCCTGGCTGGTCAGTTCGACCTGAGCCAGAGCACCCATACGGGCGGCTTGGCGCAGGATGGCTTTAATCAAAGGCAGTCCGGCAACATCAGCCGAAATGTGAAAGGCTTCCCCTCGTTTGATCTTCATGGAATGATTTAACATCAGGCCGGCCAGCTGCTCGAGACGCGGATCGCGCATAAAACAACCCCCCGTCAGATTAACTGACTCCATTATAACAGACGGTCAGGCCGGATTGATTTAACAGGTTTCTTACAAATGTTCTTTATGAGCGGTCCCTGCCGGTAACAGCTAAGAGGGCCTCATCAAGAGAGGCTTTGTTTTCGACGGGCAGGGCCGCAACGTCCGGGAGGATTCTGCGGATCAGGCCGGTCAGGACTTTTCCCGGACCAAATTCGAGAAAAAGATCACAGCCGTCCTGTCCCAAGCGCAAAACCTCATCAGACCAGTGAACCGGTTGACACATGTGCTGCGCCAGATATTCCGGCCAGTCCATGTCCGAAGACAGCGGCGCGGCGCTGTTGTTGGAATATAATGGTACCTCGGCCGGTCGGAAGGTTAGGCTCCGGGCAAAAATTTTCAGCTTGTTTG
This sequence comes from Clostridiaceae bacterium, assembly GCA_012519875.1. Lineage (GTDB taxonomy): Bacteria > Bacillota > Clostridia > Saccharofermentanales > UBA5734 > UBA8949. The sequence continues at coordinate 4,297 of JAAYPL010000081.1, forward strand.
CGGCGGATTGCATCAACGGCGTGTGGAAAGCGCCGCTGACCTGGAGCTTACGGATTTTACCGGCTCCGGCTGCGCTTAGCATCCGGCAGCAGGCCGGCATTTCATCGGCCGGTCCGGCGATGACGGTCTGACCGGGACTGTTGAAGTTAACCGCGAATATTTTACCAGCAAAAGGTGGTCGTGTCAGCAATTCCGATATCACCGAACCATCCGGCCCCATCACGGCATACATTTCGCCATGCGTGGTTTCGGCCGCCTCCTGCATCAGACGCGCCCGCTCCTGAACCAGCGCCAGGAGATCCGGCAGTTCAAGAACGCCGGCTGCGCCCAGCGCACTGTATTCCCCAAGGGAAAAACCTGCAAATGCCATTACCGGAACCTTGCGTGCCTGCCGGACGAAGGCCGACCAGACCGAAAGGCTCATGGCGACGATGGCCGGCTGGGCAAAGCGCGTTTGGGCCAGCTGTTGTTCATCCAATGTCAACAGGTCGTAACCAAGCACATTTTCCGCTGTCCGGTAAATCTCCCGCGCGGCAGGATCGGATTCATATAAATCGATTCCCATGCCCGGCTTCTGGGCACCTTGTCCGGAAAAAACACAGGCCATCATGGTCAAAAAACCTTCTTTCTCTTGACAGCCGAACGCGAGGAGGCTATCATGATTATATATTTTGAAAGTCAAACATTTCGCAAAACAAACAATATGCTTTTAAAATATACGAAACCAACTGAAAATGCAACTCCGGGAGGGCAGCATGAGCAAACTGAAGATCATCGGAACCGGCAGTTACCTGCCGGACTTGGTGGTGACCAATCAAATGATGTCGGAAATTGTCGAGACCAGCGATGAATGGATTACCTCGCGTACCGGCATATCCGAACGACACCTTTCGAGTGGCGAACCTACTTGGCACATGGCCTGTGAGGCCGGTCGCCGGGCGGTCGAAGCCGCCGGTTTTGATCCTCCGGCCATCGATATGATTGTGGTGACCACAGTGACGCCGGATTATTATACACCCTCGATCGCCTGTGTTGTTCAGGCCGAGCTGGGGGCGGATCGCGCCATTTGCTTCGATATGAATGCTGCCTGCTCAGGTTTCGTTTATGCGTTGGATCTGGCCGACCGCTATCTGAATGATCCTGAAATCAACAACATTCTGGTCATTTCGGCGGAAAACCTAAGCAAAATCAGTGATTTTAGCGATCGTGCAACCTGCGTTCTTTTTGGCGACGGCGCCGGTGCCGTGCTGTGCCGCCGAAATGAAGATCCAGCCGATGACAGCCGGCTTCTGGCGACCTGCCTTGGATCGGAGGGCAAGCAGGCTCATTTCCTGGTGGCACGGGCGCTGCGGGTCGGCCATCCTTTCATGAAACCGGAGGACATCTGGGATGACCGATACGGTCATCGTCCTGACCATTACATCAATATGGAAGGTCAAGAGGTCTACAAGTTCGCCATACGCGTTTTGACCGAATCGGTGCAAAACGTCCTCGATAAAGCCGGAATTGATCTGGCCGATGTCCGCTATATCATCCCTCACCAAGCCAATTCGCGCATTACCGAGGCCTCGGCCAGACGCCTTTCGGCTCGGCCGGAGCAGATGGTCAGCCGGATAGCCGATTTTGGCAACACCTCATCGGCCAGCATTCCCATTTGTTTACATGAACTGGTTCGGGATAATCAATTGAACCGGGGTGATCGGGTGATCATTTGCGGTTTTGGTGGCGGTTTAACATATGGTGCCGCATTGTTTGTTTATTGATTTGCAAAAAACCGGGAGGAATCTATGGAAAAAAACGCGATTTGCAGTCTGTTGAATATCGATTTTCCACTTATACAGGGTGGTATGGCATGGGTGGCCGATGCCGGCTTGGCCTCAGCCGTATCCAATGCGGGGGGCTTGGGCCTGATCGGAGCCGGCGCCATGCCTCCGGACATTCTTCGGCAGGAAATACACAAGGCCGGACAACTGACCGACCGTCCCTTTGGCGTCAATATCATGCTGATGAGTCCGTTTGTCGAAGACATTGCCCAGCTGGTTTGTGATGAAAAGGTTGCGGTCATCACCACGGGGGCCGGATCCCCCGGCAAATACATCGAGCAATGGAAAAAGTCCGGCAGCAAGGTGATCCCGGTTGTTCCCTCGGTTGCTTATGCCCGCCGGATGGAATCTCTGGGCGCCGACGCCGTGGTTGCCGAAGGAACCGAAGCCGGCGGACACATCGGTGATCTTACGACCATGGTGCTGATTCCGCAGGTTGTGGATGCGGTCAAGATTCCGGTGGTCGCTGCCGGTGGTGTGGCGGATGGCCGTGGTGTTGCCGCCGCCTTTATGCTGGGCGCGTCGGGCGTGCAGCTGGGAACACGCTTTCTGGCCTGTTCCGAGTGCACCATCCACGACAACTATAAACAATTGGTTACCAGGGCCCGCGACATTGATACCGTGGTGACCGGCCGAACAGGCGGACATCCGGTGCGGACGCTCAAAAACAAACTGGCGCGCCGATTGCAGGAGTTGGAAAAGCAGGGGGCATCCTTTGCCGAAATGGAAGAAATAACAGTTGGGTCGTTGCGGCGTGCCGTACAGGACGGTGATCTGGATGAGGGCTCTTTTATGGCCGGCCAATCAGCCGGAATGGTTTGCGATATCCGGCCGGCGACCGACATTGTCCGGGAGATTTTTCTACAGGCTGGTGTCCTGCTGGGAGAAAAGATAACCGCCTCGATCCCCGGACTGATCAATCTTAAAACCGGAGGTGCACGATGAGCGGGGATAACAAAAATGGCTGTGCCATCGTGACCGGCGGCTCACGCGGCATCGGAGCCGCCA
>JAAYPL010000082.1 GCA_012519875.1 Clostridiaceae bacterium
AGCAGATTACGCATGCCGGCATTGCCTTCGGAAAACAGATAAACGTATTTGGTCATGAATGGGGTCCTCCTTTTTTCGTGGCCTCATTAAGCGGCCAAATTGATTACACGGTAATTAAAAAATAAACTTGTCGTTGAAATAGGTTTCCAGTTCGGCGATCGGCAAGCGAATCTGGTCCATGGTGTCTCGTTCGCGAACGGTCACACATTGATCATCCACTGAATCAAAATCAAAGGTAACACAGTAGGGCGTACCGATCTCATCCTGGCGGCGATAACGCCTGCCGATCGATTGACGATCGTCAAACTCACAGAACCAGCGTCGGCAAAGCTTTTCGTAGATCGGCCACGCAGATTCAGAGAGCTTGGCTGATAAAGGCAGAATCGCCACCTTGACAGGAGCCAGAACCGGCGAGAAACGAAGTACGGTTCGGGAGTCGCCCGGCGCGATTTCCTCTTCGTCGTAAGCAGCGCAGAGAAAAGCCAGCGTTACCCGGTCGGCTCCCAGTGAAGGTTCAATGACATACGGGACATATTTCCGGTTTGTCCCGGGATCAAAATAAGACAAATCCTCGCGGGCATGTTCCGTGTGCTGCTTGAGATCATAATCCGTGCGATGAGCAACACCCCACAATTCGCCCCAGCCAAAGGGAAAGCGATATTCAAAATCTGTGGTGGCCTTTGAGTAGAATGCCAATTCCTCAGGGGAATGGTCGCGAGTGCGAAGATCGTGCTCAGGTAAACCAAGGGAAACAAGCCACTGATGACAGAAATTGCGCCAGTAAGCAAACCATTCCAGGTCGGTTCCCGGCTCACAAAAAAACTCCAGTTCCATTTGCTCGAATTCCCGTGTCCGAAAGATAAAATTACCCGGCGTGATCTCATTACGGAAAGCCTTTCCGATTTGAGCGATACCAAAAGGTATTTTACGCCTAGTCGTCCGTTGGACATTCTTGAAATTGACAAAAATGCCCTGGGCGGTTTCCGGACGAAGATAAAGCTCGGCCTGACTGTCTTCGGTTACACCTTGGAACGTTTTAAACATCAGATTAAACTTGCGCACGTCGGTAAAGTCGTGCCCGCCGCAGACCGGACAAGGTATATGCTGCTCGCGGATACGCTCGACCAGCTGCTCGTTCTCCCAGCCGTCGACATTGACTTCGGTGCCGGCTGTCCGATTGAAATCTTCAATCAATTTGTCCGCCCGATGCCGGGATTTGCACTGGCGGCAGTCAATAAGCGGGTCGCTGAAGCCACTGACATGGCCGGATGCCTGCCATACCGCCGGATTCATGAGAATCGCACAGTCCATACCGACATTATACGGACTTTCCTGAACGAATTTTTGCCACCAGGCAGCCTTGACATTATTTTTAAGCTGAACACCCAAAGGCCCGTAATCCCAAGCATTGGCCAAGCCGCCATAGATCTCCGAACCCGGATATACAAAGCCGCGATTGCGAGCCAGGGCGACAATTTTTTCCATCGATTTTTCCGGAAGCATCAATCGTCATCCTCCGAAGCATCGGCTATGTCATCGTCTTCTTCCACAATATTGATCACTTGGTCTGTAATGATCTGCAAATCAGACCGATCCAAAGGCTCATCGCCGGCCAGTCCGGCAGCTTGATCCAGAGCCTCCCTGACCGCATCCGCCATACTGGCTTGCTCCTCGGCATTTCGGGCGGCCATCCGGGCGGCTTCAACTTCCGGACGCAGCGGGATGTATGGATCAGCCAAACCATAGTAGCAGGCAATCCGGCCTGCGGCCAGCTCTTCGCAAGCCACGGTAACATTGTTTGGCGAATCGGATTTCATCATCGGTTGAGCGCCATCGACCAACTGACGTGCCCGCTTGGCGATCAACATGGCCAAGGTATAACGGTTGTCGACTTTGGGCAATAGTTTTTCCAGCGGTGGGTTAATCAACATTGTGAATATTCCTCCTGTTTATCTGCTGGCTCAACGAGCCAGAATGTTTTTTCCAATCCTTTTTGACGCTCATAGCGGCAGTGCTCGGCCCGGGCGATGGCCATGATCTTGTCGGCGGCTGCCGCAACGTCATCGTTGATAATGCAATACGTAAAAAGTTCAGCCTTTCCGATCTCTTCGCGAGCCTTCTCCAGGCGCCGGCGCATGGCCTCCGGATCCTCCGTGCCACGGCCGGCCAACCGGCGGCGCAGTTCACTGAAAGAGGGCGGCATCAGGAATATCGTCACGGCTTCCGGATAACTGTTCATCACCGAAAGAGATCCCGGGATGGTAATGTCGAGTAAAACATCGGTACCGGCAGCAAGCAGGGCGTCAATATTGGACTTGGGCGTACCGTAGTAATGATCACAATACAGGTCATGTTCGAGAATATCGCCATGATCAAGCATGGCAAGAAATTCACCTTGACTACAAAAATGGTAGTCCACACCGTCTTGCTCGCCCTGTCTCGGGGGACGGGTCGTCACGGAAATCGAGTGGGCCATTTGTGGGTCGGAAGCAAGAATCCGGCGAATAACCGTCCCCTTGCCGGTGCCGGACGGTCCGGAGACGCAAAGCAGCAGACCGCGGCGGTTGGTTTCAGTCCGATTTTCTTTCATGCTTCACCTGTTCCGGCTTCGATGCCCAACTCCGCCGCCAATGCATTTGTTGTCAATGCCGACAGGACCAGATGATCGCTATCCATGATCAGAACCGAACGCATCTTGCGACCGGATGTCGCATCAATCAAGCCGCCCCGGTCGCGAGCTTCCTGAATCAGCCGCCGAATGGGTGACGAATCCGGATTGACCACCGCAATCACCCGGCCGGCCGATACCATATTCCCAAAACCGATTTTGACAAAAGGTATGTTCTCCACGTTCCTCACTCCAAATTTTGCACCTGCTCACGGATTTTTTCCAGCTGGGTCTTCATGGCGACAACCCGTTTGGTCAACTCCAGGTCATTGGCTTTGGATCCGATGGTATTGATTTCACGGTTGATTTCCTGAACCAGAAAATCCAACTCCTTGCCCATTGGTCCTGATTGCTTCAGCAGATCGTCCATCTGTTTCAAATGGCTTTCCAATCGGGTGATCTCTTCGTCAATCCCGCATTTATCCGCGAAAACAGCCACCTCAGCCGCAATCCGCTGCTCGTCGAAAACATCGGCTGCTTGTTCCCCAAGCAGTTCTTCAATCCGGGCTGTCAGGCGAGCCCGGTATTCGCCGACAACAGACGGTGCCCGAAGGGCAATTCCCTCGAGCAGGGCAGCCAGCTCCTTGACACGCCGGCGAATATCGCGAGCCAGACATGCGCCTTCCAGAGCTCGCATCCGGATCAACGCATCCAACGCCATTGTCAGGGCAGAATAAAGCAATGTCCAGGTGCTCTCGGGATCCGGACTGGTAGCCTCAACACGCAGGATGTCGGCAAACCGACTCAATGCCGCAACGTTGAAGTCGGCCGGAATATTCGCTACTTGAGCCATTTCACGCAACGCCGAAGCATAGGATCTGGCCAGTCCGGCATCGACAACAACCTGATAGGCGGCCTCACCGGTATCGACATAATTGATGAAGACATCAACCTTGCCGCGGGCAACGCGCTGGCCGATCAGTTCGCGGATCCGGTTTTCCAAAGCCGCCAGCACCCGAGGCAGCCGAACCTGCTGATCGCAATAGCGACTGTTCACGGTTTTTATTTCAACCATGACACACCGGCTATCGTCTGAAGCTTCGCCACGGCCATATCCGG
>JAAYPL010000083.1 GCA_012519875.1 Clostridiaceae bacterium
GTAATCGTAGAGCGGACGGCCATCCACTTTAACAGCTGAGTACATCGGTGGAATCTGGAGATGATCACCTCGCAGCGCATTGATTGCCTGACGTACCGGTTGAAAATCAGAGGCGGTCAGCTCGGCCTGCTCAGCCGAGCCAAGGGTTTTTGTATGGATTGTCGCGCCGGTTAAATCCTGCGTGTCCGTTGACCGTCCGAATTCGACGCCCAGTATATACTGTTTGTCGTAATCGCTCATAAACCGGACGGCAACGGTTGCACGACCGATACAAACAGGCAGAAGCCCTTCGGCAAAGGGATCCAGCGTCCCTGTGTGCCCGATCCGCCGGATACCGGTCAGTTTCCGCAAACGTGAAATGACCCCGAAAGATGTTATCCCACGGGGTTTATTTACCAGTAGAATACCTGATCTGATTGCCGTGGTTCCGCCTACAGCCACTCACCTGCCTTATTGATAATCAAAGCTGCGGCTTTGTCCAATGGCATCGGTTGAAATTGCAGGCCGGCGGCTCGAGGATGACCGCCGCCGCCGAACAAACGGGCAAATTCCGCCGCATTGAATTCTTCACTGCTGCGGATATTGACTCGCAGGTCTTGACCCGGTAATTCCCGGATCAAAAATGCTACTTCAACACCGGCCACATTCCGCAAATGCCCGATCACACCTTCCAGATCCGCGTCGTCGGCACCGCAGGAGGTAAGCAGTTCCTGATCGACGAGGGCTATCGCCAGACGGCCATGGTAATGAAATTGAGCGTCGGCAAACACGCGGCCCATCAGACGCATACGTTCCTGGCTGGTCAGGTCAAACAAATAGTAGGTAATTGTTCTCAGGTCGATGTCATGTTCCATCAGAGCGGCGGCTGTACGGAATGTCCGGGCCGACACATTGGAAAAAGAAAAACCTCCCGTATCCGAAATGATGGCGGTCATCAGCAAAATGCCGATGGTTTGATTGAACAAGGGACGACCCTTACGTTTTTCCAGCTCCACAATCAGATCGTAGACCATTTCGCCGACCGCGGCGGCCTTTGGATCAATCCAGCGGAGAAATCCGGATTGACCGCCGGAAACATGATGATCGATGACCCCGATTTGCGGCGACAAGTCGCTTAAGGACTTGCGCCTCCCTGTTCGCTCACTGTCCGAACAATCCACCAACAAGGCGAATTGCTGGTCGGAAGCCAGCTCGGCAATCAAGGATTCATCAAAGGGTTCCAGCCGATCCAGCTCGGGTAAAAAAAGCAATCGATCGGTTATTTCCTCATCCAACGGCATGCGGACTCTGATGTTAAGCTGGCCGAGAGCGTTGGCCAGAGCAAGCATGGAACCGAGGGCGTCGCCGTCAATGCTCACGTGTGGATAGATAAAAATCGAACCCGGCATGTGCTCGGCCGCAAGCAGCCGATCAACAAGCTGGCTGACACTGTCCAATTCAGTCATTTTTTCGGGAACCTCCGATCGCCTCATCGATCAGGCGAATCATCCGGGCACCGTGTTCGATGGAATGGTCAATGACAAAGTGAAGCTCCGGCGCGACCCGCAGGCGGACGCGGCCGGTCAAAGCGCGGCGAATATAGCCTGAAGCGCTGCTTAGGGCAGCTTCACAGTCTTTTCTGACCTGCTCATCGCCCATCACGCTGATATAAAGGTAGGCGTGGGACAGATCGCGTGACATGCGAACCTCAACAACAGAAACCATGGGAGGCAGCCGCGGATCTTTGATCTCATTTTGGATAATGTCGGCAACCACCCGCCTGATTTCGTCACCAACCCGATCTGAGCGTCGCAGATCGATCAACCCCTTTCAATTTCAGTCATTTCAAAAGCCTCAATGATGTCGTTCTCTTTAATATCGTTGAAGCGCTCGATACCTATACCGCACTCGTAGCCCGCAGCCACCTCTCGGACATCATCCTTGAAACGGCGGAGGGATGCCAGTTTGCCCTCATGAACAACAATGCCGTCTCGGACAATACGAACTTCAGAAGAACGGTGAATCTTACCATTGGTTATATAGCAGCCGGCAACACTGCCGACCCCGCTGACCCGGAACACCTGCCGCACCTCGGCATGACCAAGAATGGTTTCCTTGAATTTCGGTGCCAGCAGACCTTTCATAGCGGCTTCAATATCCTCGATCGCATGATAAATGACTCGATACATCCGAAGGTCTACCCCGGTTTCCTTCGCCATATCCGCAACATTTGCCGCCGGCCGGACGTTAAAGCCAATGACAATCGCATTGGAAACCTCGGCTAACCGAACATCGGATTCGGTAATCGCGCCGACCGCGCCATGGATGACATTGATCCGCACTTCCGAGCTTGTCAGTTTCTCCAGGGCCTGTCGAACAGCTTCGACGCTGCCCTGAACATCGGCCTTGACAATAATGTTGAGATCCTTGACTTCACCTGCCGCCATCTGAGTAAACAAGGTGTCCAGGGACATCCGCGAACTGCTGCGCAGTTGCTGTTCGCGCTGCTCGGTCCGCCGGCGTTCGGCCAGTGCGCGCGCCACTTTGTCATCGGTGACCGCATAGAAGATTTCACCGGCTTCCGGGACTTCCGGCATACCGAGAATTTCAACCGGTATTGAGGGCCCGGCGCTCTTGACCTGATTCCCCTTATCATCGGCCATGGCACGAACATTGCCAATAATGGAACCTATCACCAGCGTATCGCCGGTGCTGAGTGTGCCTCTTTGTACAAGGACAGTGGCCACCGGGGCGCGGTTTCGATCCAATTGAGCTTCAATGACGGTACCCTTGGCCTGCTTGTCCGGGTTAGCCTTGAGATCGAGGATATCCGCAGTCAGCAAGACCATTTCAAGCAGCTCATCCATACCCTGGCCGGTTTTGGCGGAAACCGGCACCATGACCGTTGTGCCGCCCCATTCCTCAGGGATCAGATCGTGGGTCGCCAGCTCCTGTTTAACACGGTCAATGTTGATGTCTGCTTTGTCAATTTTATTGATAGCAACGATAATTTGGATGTCAGCCGCCTTGGCATGGTTGATGGCTTCGATGGTTTGCGGCATAACGCCGTCATCCGCCGCAACAACCAGGATCGCCACGTCGGTGACCTGTGCACCGCGGGCCCGCATGGTTGTAAAGGCCTCATGACCCGGTGTGTCCAGGAAAGTGATTTGACGTCCCTTGACCTGTACGGTATAAGCACCAATATGCTGCGTGATGCCTCCGGCTTCGCCTTCAACGACCGAAGCCGACCTGATGCGGTCGAGGATCGATGTTTTTCCATGATCAACGTGACCCATGACCACAACAACAGGCGGACGCGGTTTCAGATCGGCCTCCGAATCTTCGGATTCATCAAAGAGAATTTCCTCTTCGGTTACCTCGACCAATTTTTCGGTTGTGATATCAAATTCCTCAGCGACAATCGTTGCGGTGTCAAAGTCGATTTGCTGATTGACCGTAGCCATAATACCGAGCTTGATCAGTTTTTTAATGACCTCGGCGGCGGTTTTTTTGATGGCTTCGGCAAATTCCTTGACGGTCAGCGACTCGGGCAGAATAACATGGGTCAAGACCGCACGAACCACCGGCGCCGGTTTTTGGCTGCGGCGACTGCGGCCGCCTCGCCCTCTCCCCTTGCCGGAATCCCGGTAAAAAGTCTCAAGCAATGCTTCATCAGATAAAGCGGCATTGACACCCCTGCCGGACATAGCTTGTGCTTGCTGCCTGAACGTCCGGTGCCGGTCTTTGGTATCAGCCGTTGTTCGGCCGGTTTCTTTTCTGGGTTCACGACGCTCATCCCGTTTGGCATCCCGGCCGAATGAGTCGCGGGCTCTGGGCGAATCGGGAAGTTTCTCGATCAGCTCCTCCGGAATATCGGGGATTTTCAGGCGAGCGGACCGTGAACTCGGCGGAC
>JAAYPL010000084.1 GCA_012519875.1 Clostridiaceae bacterium
ACGCATAGAGATGTGGCTGAATACTTATCCTCGAAAGATTTTGGATTACAGAACACCGTTAGAAGTATACAGGTTGGTTTCTTAACATTGGGCGACACTTAATGTTGCATTCCGCGGGTTTCTGCCGGGCGGGTGATTCGTGTTGACATAAAAGTCATCTGATGGTAACATGATTCGGCGACCGCTTGGTTTGGGCTTTTAAATGCTGTCGGCATGCCTGGGACCGGCGAGACTGATTACAGGAGGTAGCACGAACATGTACGCTGTCATAGCGACTGGTGGAAAACAATATCGCGTTTCCGTCGGCGACGAGATTTTTATTGAAAAACTTGCCGGTGAAGCCGGCGAGTCTTTGCAGTTCGATCAGGTATTGGCCGTATCTGACGACAAGGGTTTCAGAGTCGGAACCCCTGCAATCGAAGGCGCCGTCGTCGAAGGCGAGATTGTCAAGCAAGGCAAACAAAAAAAGATCATTGTTTTCAAGTACAAGGCCAAAAAAGGTTATCGCAGGAAAATGGGTCATCGTCAACCGTATACCCGTGTCAGAATAACCAAGATCACTGCTTGATTGAACTTTGACATGATTACCGTAACGTTGTATCGTTCCACGAACGGGTACATCAGGCGCTTTGTTGCATCGGGGCACGCCGGCTATGCGCCGGAGGGTTCGGACATCATTTGCGCAGGCATATCGGCTATCGCGCAGACGATAATTGGAAGTCTACAGGACCTGGCAGGACTCGAACCGGTGTTTACCTTGACCGACGGCCTGATCGAAATCCAGACCGTTGACCCCGGCGACATGAATCCGGATCAATATGTCAAAGCCCGCATCCTGACCGAAGCCTTGGCGATCGGCTGCATTCAGATCGAACATAGTTACGGCAGGAAATTTGTTACTGTTATCGAATCAAATTATGCTTGAGGGAGGTGCATCAGCATGATTTTCGTCAACCTACAGCTTTTAGCACATAAGAAAGGTGTCGGCAGTTCCCGTAACGGCCGCGAATCAGCATCCAAGCGCCTGGGCGCAAAACGTGGAGATGGTCAGGCGGTTCTGGCCGGCAATATTCTGGTTCGCCAACGCGGCACCAAAATTCATCCCGGCCGAAATGTCGGCAAGGGCTCGGACGATACGTTGTTTGCTTTGATCGAGGGAAAAGTCAAATACGAGCGGTTGGGCAAAAGCAGGAAACAGGTCAGTGTCTATCCCTTTGAGTGATCTGCGTCGTTCTTGTTAGCCAACCGGAATGAATGAATTTTTCCAGCCACATGACCAGAGAGTCCAGCCGGTGAAAGCCGGTTGGGCTTTTTCGACGTAACGGAGGTCTTTCATGTTCATCGACAGTGCCAAAATTGCCGTCCAGGCAGGGAATGGAGGCAACGGCATGGTTTCGTTTCACACGGCCCGCTATGTTCCGAACGGTGGACCGGATGGCGGTGACGGTGGCCGTGGCGGCGATGTTGTCTTTTATGCGGACGAAGGACTCAGTACCCTGCAGGATTTTCGCTACAAAAGAAAATATAAAGCCGAAGATGGAACCAAGGGTGGCCGAAAAAAAATGACCGGCCGCAAGGGCAGCGACCTTCGCATCCGTGTGCCGGTCGGTACGCTGATCAAAGATGCTGAAACCGGCCGGGTATTGGCCGATTTGGTTGAAGAAGGACAGGAGGTCATTATTGCGCGAGGTGGCCGTGGTGGCGCCGGCAACACCCGTTTTGTCAACAGTGTCCGCCAGGCTCCGAAATTTGCCCGTGCCGGTGAACCGGGCGAAGAATATACGCTGCAGATTGAATTGAAATTGCTGGCCGATGTCGGATTAATCGGATTTCCGAATGTCGGCAAATCAAGTTTGCTGGCTGTTGTTTCGGAGGCGCGTCCCAAAATTGCCGACTATCCGTTCACAACACTGCAGCCTCAACTGGGTGTGGTCAGCGTGGACGATTACAGCTTTGTTCTTGCCGATATCCCCGGACTCATCGAGGGCGCACATCAAGGACAGGGTCTGGGTCTTGCCTTTTTACGCCATATCGAGCGGACACGTCTGCTGATCCATATGATTGATGCGTCCGGATTTTCCGGACGTGATCCCCTTGATGATTATGAGAAGATCAATCACGAGCTGGCTTCTTTTGATTCCCGGCTGGCAGCCAGGCCACAGGTCATTGCTCTCAACAAGATTGATCTGGCCAAGCCGGAACAGCTGGAAGAACTGAAGGCCGCTCTGGAGTCTCTTGGATTAAAGGTGTTTTTGATCTGCGCGCCGATTAACGAGGGTGTCCCGGAGCTGATTCAATACGTGGCCGGCGTTGTTCGCACGCTGCCCAAGCCCGTTCTCCTTGAAGATGTCAAAGAAGCGGCGGTTTACCGCTATCAGGAAGAAGCGTTGTTTGATTTGGCCAAGGACGGGGAGGTCTATCATGTAACCGGCAAATGGATTGAAAATCTGGTCGATTCTACCAATTTCGAGAATAACGAATCCTTGCAATATTTTCAGCGCCTGATTCGGCGAAAAGGTGTTATTGACGCGTTGGAAAAGGCCGGCGTGCAAGAGGGCGACCTGGTTGCTCTGCATGATCTGACATTTGAGTATATTGAGTGAGGTGATCGAATGATGACCGGCAAGCAGAGAGCCTGGCTGCGTGGACAGGCCAATGATCTGCCGTGCCTGTTTCAAGTTGGCAAAGGTGAGATAACCCGGCAGCTCATAAAAAGCTTGGACGATGTGCTGAGCACCCATGAGTTGTTAAAGGTTAATATTTTAAAAACCGTGAAGATGCGTCCGGCCGATCTGGCCGATCAGCTGGCCCTGGCGGTCGGCGCTGACGTCGTGCAGGTCATTGGGCATCGCTTTGTTCTTTATCGGCGCTCGGAGAAAATGGCCAGGTTGGGGAAATCATTGACGCTGCCCGTTTAATGGTTGCGGAATTATTTTCTTTTTTGTAACATTTCCCTTTTAACTTGGTGATGACTTCGATTATAATCGGAGTCAGAGTATCTGCAAGGGTGGTTGGAAGAAAACCATCGGAAAGTGAGGCAACTGTCATGAAAAGTTATGTGTGCAATCTGTGTGGGTATGTTTACGACCCGGCCGTTGGTGATCCCGATGCGAATATCGCGCCGGGCACGAGTTTCGATAATTTGCCGGATAGCTGGGTCTGCCCGCTTTGCGGCGCATCCAAAGAAGATTTCAGCGAGCTTTGATCCGACTTGAAGTCAATTCTTTCACCAATCGGCCTGTCGCTTGAGAAACCAGGCGACAGGCCGGACCTATAAGGAGAACCGCCATGCCAGTTTTAACGCTTTCTGACAATGTTTATGAGGTTGGAACCGTACATCCGGATCGTCAATTATTTGACTGCCTGATGCCGACGCCATTTGGCACAACATACAATTCTTATTTGATAATCGGGCAGGAAAAGATCGCTTTGATCGATTCCGTTGATCCGGAGAAAGTCCCGGTCTTGTTAAACAATCTTGGGGAAGCCGGGGTCAGGCGAATTGACTACTTGGTCAGCCTGCACACCGAACAAGACCACGGAGGCGGTGCCCGGGCTATATTACTCAAATATCCCATGGCTCAAATTATTGCCAATGCCAAGGTGCGCGAATTGATGATTACGCATCTACATGTTCCGGATGAAAAAATAACCGTGATCGGCGAAGGTGACCGTCTGGAATTGGGTGGGAAAACGCTCCGCTTCATGATGATTCCTTTTGCCCATTGGCCGGATAATTATATGGCCCATCTCGAAGAGGACAATATTTTATTTTCCAGCGATTTGTTCGGATCACATTATTCGACCGGCAAGGCCTTCTCGACCTCCAGTGCCGATCAACGTTTTGCCGCCAAGACGTACTATGCTGAGATCATGATGCCGTTCCGGACACAAATCGCCGGATACACGGCCCGTGTTCGCGAATTGGCTCCACGCCTGATTGCTCCGGCTCATGGACCGGTCTGGTATGATCCGAACTTGATTTTATACAGCTATGCCCGATGGACCGGCGACGGCGTGAAAAGACTGGTTTCCATCCCCTATGTCAGTATGCATAACAGCACGCGTGTTATGGTTGAGCGCCTGGCCGTGCGATTATCCGAGCAGGGTCTGTCGGTTATTTGCCGCGATCTGGGTAGCGAGGTGAACAGCCTGACCGTTGGGACCAGCGAATTTATCACGGATTTGGTTTATGCCGCGGCCGTGATCATGGCAACGCCAACCGTACTTGGCGGTCCGCATCCCAACATTGCTTATGCGGCCCTGGTCGCCAATGCTCTTCGGCCGAAAGCCCGATTCCTGGGTGTCATGGGCTCTTACGGATGGGGCACTAAGGTGGCCGAGACCATTGACTTACTGACAGCCAACCTTAAGATGGAGCGGTTGAAACCGCTGTTGGTGAAAGGATTGCCGACCGATGAAGATCTTGCTCGTGTCGATCAGATGGCCTTCGAGATCGGAGAGAAAATCCGCAACATACCGGATTTAATCCGTTGATAGGCGTTTTAAAACAAGCCGAAGATAAAGCAAAATAAAATATAGGATATAAGCAAGACGGCCGGGTCCAAGTTGCACTGAGACTCGGCCGCTTTAGCCATTTTTTGGCGTTCGCGCTTTGAATCGAATCAGCTCCTCGTATCGAGCCAGCACTTCGTCGATGACTGCCTCCCAGTATTTCGGAATGGTTTTGCCGGCTTCTTGGCCGATAGCCTGGACTTGCCGAATATGATCGAGGGCCCAAGCGATCTTGGCTGCCACATCCTCGGTGGTGTCTTCTGCCAACAGGCCGTTTTCTCCATCCCGAACAACTTCCGCGGCGGAAGATCCGCGAATAAGAAGTGATGGCGTGTTCAATGCGGCGGCTTCGCGCACCACCATGGGGGCGTTGTCATAAAGGGAAGGGAAGACCAGAAGATCGGCTCGTGCATAAAGACCATCCAGTTTGGCGGCATCGCTGATGTGCCCGGTAAAGATGACCCGTTCTCCCAAGTCCAGTGTGTCGGCCAATTCCCGGACTTCTTTTTCCGATGGTCCCTGACCGGCCAGAACGAGCTGATATTTATAATTTTGGCGAACCAGTACTTGAGCTGATTCCAGAATACGACGAATATTTTTTTTCCAATTCATTTGGCCGACAAAAAGCAAGATGGGATTGTCTTTGAGCCCAAAATGTTTTGTTGCGGCCCGGATCGCCAATGGATCGGGAGTCTTACGTTCTGTGCCGTTTTCAACGATTTCGTTTGGTCGGTTAAAGCCGTACTCGCGCAAAACATCGGCGGTCGATTTGCTGACAGCCCAAACCTGATCGAATTTGGAAAAAAAATCAACGACCATATTACTGCCGACATTGGCAAATGTGTTGCTTTTTGAAAACTGATAGAAGTCATCATAGTATTTGGAATGAAAGGTGGCGATCGTGGGCAGCCCTTTTTTACGTGCCTTGCGATAGGCTTCGCGACCGGCCACAAAAGGGGTATGCGCATGGACAATGTCCATTTTGGCGCGGGCAAATCTTCTTAGATAGTGGATATCAATACTGGGTACTCCGGCATGATACTGGCGGGCGCGGGGAAGGGGAAAGCCGCAAAAGTCAATGATGTCGTAGGGCAGGCCACCCCTATATAAGCCGGACTGAAGCGGTGTGATCACGTAACATGCTTCACAACGCTGGCCAAGATATTTTGCATAGTTGCTGACAACACGACCGACGCCATCAACAACCGGAAGAAAAGTATCCGAGAATTGTCCTATTCTCATTTGCAGTCACCTATTCTTCGAATAATGTTTGCTGATTGGGGTCTTCAGCAAATCCGCCCTGCTCGGGCTCAGGATCAACGGCGGTCATATCCCTGAACGTGTTATCGGTCAGCTGTGCGCCGCTGCCGATGCCGATTTCGCCGGTCAGCAGGGACAGGATGCTGAGATAAACGGTTTGCGGCTGACGTTGCCAGCGTTCACAAATCAGCTGCCCCATTTCCTTGTCCGGTACGGTTAAACGCAGGTCGATCAGGTCCTTGATACCGTCACTTTGCTTTAATTTGACCAGATATCCGTTGTTGCCGTCCGGATCACTGGTTGCGGAAATGGTATTTTGCAGGCGCTGATCCTTTTTCCAGCCAAAGCATGCTTGAGCAAGATAAGAGCGAATCGGCAAGGGAATCCGGTTCTCTAATGTGGCAAGAACCGATGATCCGGCCGGAGTCAGGTCGCAGCGCGATACCGGACGGCCTGTAGCATCAAGCATTTCTTCACTCTTGCGGAGACCTTCCGCGATCATATGATCACGGCACAGCTCCTCGTACGCGGTAACAAAATCAAAATAATCCATGTACAATGTCTCCAGGGACAAAGTTGTTAGTTGGTTTATGGTTATTCCCGGGACCTTCTCAAGAATGGAAAGGATGATCAGCTTATTGATTGCCAATTCCGCTGTGTCCATTTGCTCACACTCCAAATCAGTCTATTATCCGTTCCGGTTACGACCGACACTCCGGAAAAGGATCCACCAACATCATAGCACATCGATCGACGATATTGTGCGCATAAACGTCAATGTGATTGTGGTCATTATTAATTTGGTGATGCACGGATGCACGGCATCACATCTCATTGCCGGGGTAATCAGCTGCCTGATCAATTGATTCCTGAATGAACTGGTTAAGGTAAAGCTGTCGATACTGACCGTCAAGTTTCATTAATTGCGCATGTGATCCTTCTTCGATAATTTTACCATCATTGATGACCAGAATGCGATCCGCCTGCCGAATCGTCGAAAGGCGGTGAGCAATAATGAAAGCGGTTCGCCCTTTTAAAACTGTCTGAATGGCCTGCTGAATCAGCACTTCGGTTTCGGTATCGACGGAAGAAGTGGCTTCGTCAAGCACAAAAAGCCGTGGATTGGCCAAAATGGCCCTGGCAAAAGAAATCAGCTGCTTTTCGCCGGTGGACAGAAGGCTGCCTCCTTCGCCGACCGGTGTGTCATAACCATGTTCCAGTCGGGTGATGAAATCATGGGCGCTGACCATGCGAGCGGCTTGCTCGATCTGTTCCTGTGTTGCTTCCAAATTGCCGTAACGAATATTATCAGCTACGCTGCCGGAAAAAAGATGCGGTGTTTGCAGAACGTAACCTAAATTGGCATAGAGCCACATCATTGGACGTTCTCGGTAGTCAACACCGTCAATTAAGATCTCGCCCGACGTCGGTTCATAAAAACGACAGGCCAGATTAACCAGGGTGCTTTTACCGGCACCGGTTTCTCCGACCAAGGCAATGACCTGTCCCGCCGGCACGACCAGATTAAAATCATCGAGGATGATCTCTTCGCCGCCATAGCTGAAGCCGACCGAGCGAAACTCAACCTCGCCCCGCATTTTCGGCCACGGCTCCTGACCCTCGCCATCCGCATGACCATATTTTGCCAGCACTTCAGGCTTATCTGATATATCCGGCTGTTCCGAGAGCAGGGTCATCACACGTTCCGCGGCAGCTTGAGCCGACTGCAGACCGGTCATAAAGCGGGCGACATGTTTAATCGGATCCCACAGCCTCATGACATACAGAACAAAAGCATACAACGTACCGGTCAGCAAGACGCCGCTCGCCACCATTTGGCCGCCGAAGGTCAGAACCAGCGCGGTGCCGGTCGCGCCCAGCAAAGAGA
>JAAYPL010000197.1 GCA_012519875.1 Clostridiaceae bacterium
TACGGCAACAACACCTACCACTTCTTCAGCCCGACCCAGAGCAGCACCCAGGGCATGAACGCCCTCCACATCACGACCGATCCTGTCGCTGAAGCCAGTGGCCAGGTCACGTTCTCCGATAACCAGTCGGGCGTCTTCTACCTCTCCGACGACGGCGGCCGCGGCTGGGACGATAACGGCATCCTGATGCTCGCCGTCAACGGGACGATCCCTGATGATTTCCGGGTCAACATCCGGGCAAGCGGCTACCAGTGGACGCCGGTGCTCACGGGCACCTATCCGGCATTTGATGACATCACATATGTTCCTGAAGCCCTGAACGAGACGTTCACCAAGGACGACTTCCTCTACGGGCCGCAGACATGGAAGCCCTGCGCCGGACAGACCAACCCGTACCACCCGATCTTCGATGGGCAGGACATGACGGATACCGAGAACACCTTCTCGATCATGTTCATCGACCTGAACGCAGGCATCCTCGGCTCGGGTACGCTCGGTCAACAGGATTTCATCGGGCAATCCGTCACCGACAAAGGTGCGATCAAGATCGAATATGCCTTCGAGAACCTGCCGACGTTTGCGGCCTTCAATGCGTATGCCTACACGGTCTCCTCGAACCAGGGCCAGGGCATCCGCTGGACCAACCGGGTGAGCGGCTCAGGTCCATCCGGATACTACGTCATCGGTCAGCCGCTCCCGGAAGCCCCCACCGCGGACTTCACGGCCAACGTCACTAGCGGTGAGGCTCCCCTCGCGGTCGCCTTCACCGACGCCTCCACAGGCACGGTCACGTCGTGGGCCTGGGACTTCGAGGACGACGGCGTCGTCGATTCCACCGAGCAGAACCCGAGTTGCACCTACACCGCCCCCGGCACCTACACGGTCAACCTCACGGTTGCCAATGCGGGCGGGAGCGACTCTGCGGTCAAGACCGACTGCATCACCGTAACTGAGCCGACGGGGCCGTTTGTCCTGCCCGACTACAACAACATCTTCGTGAAGGTTGCAAACGATCTCGGCGTGAAGTACAACGCCTTCGGTAATAACACCTACAACATCAGGTTCGAGGGCATCAATCGTGGTCTCAACGCCCTCCACATCTCCACCGATCCGGCCGCAAACTATGGCCAGGTGACGGTCTCTGAAAACCAGAGCGGCATCTTCTATGCGACCGACTCCGGCGGGAAGGGTTACGAGGACGAGATCATCCTGATGGTCGCCGTCAACGGCACGATCCCCGACGACTTTGCGCTCCGCATCAAGGCAGACGGGTATACCTGGACGCCGAACCCCCTGAGCAACCGGGCGCCCTCCCTCGAAAACGTGACTTACCAGCCGGTCTCCCTCGATGAGGTTTTCACGAAGGACGACTTCATCTACGGCCCCCAGATCTGGAAGCCGACCGGCAACGAGGCCGACTACCCCATCTACGCAGGCCAGGACATGACCGATACGGAGAACACCTTCCGCATCATGTTCGTCGACCTCAACGCCGGCGTCCTCCGGCCGAACGAGGCCCTTGAGAACCGGGGTGCAGTCAGGATCAACTACGCCTTCGAGAACCTGGAGTCGTTTGCCGCTTTCAACGTCTACGGATACTGTAAGAACTCAAACAACGGCGACGACATGGTCGCCTGGACGAACGCCCTCACCTCCGA
>JAAYPL010000085.1 GCA_012519875.1 Clostridiaceae bacterium
AAACCGATTTGTTTTACAGCCGCGAGATTGATTTTATCCATGCCCATTTAATTCAGCTGCTTTGGCATGCCTTGGACAATCCAACCCGGCAACTATCTAAAATCCATATGCTTTCCCAGCAGGAATGGGATAAAGTTGTTCTGGATTTTAACCGGACCGATGCGGATTATCCGCGAGCAGAAACGCTGGTCACGCTGTTTGAGCGTCAGGCAGCCCGAACACCTGCAGCAACGGCTTTGATTTATTCGGATCGATCGATGAACTACGCCGAGCTGAACGCCAGAGCCAACGCTCTGGCCGAAAAGCTGAAGGCCGCCGGTGTCGGCCGCGAAGTGATTGTGGCAATGTTGTTGCAACGTTCGCCGGCCATGCTGATTTCTATTCTGGCCACCCTTAAAGCCGGTGGTGCCTACATGCCCATCGATCCGGACTATCCGGCCGGACAAATCGGCTATATGCTCCAAGATTCGCAAAGCCGTTATCTGATTCTGGACGGCACGCTGCCGGACGACATTGAGTTTGACGGAACCCTGATTGAGGTTGCGTTTCAAGGGAATGCGGACTGGGCGGAAGTGGCGAACCCGATTCCGGTCAACCAACCAAGTGATCTTGCCTATGTCATTTATACTTCCGGATCGACCGGTGATCCCAAAGGCACAATGATCGAACATCGCAATGTGGTGCGATTGCTTTTCAATGATCGTAATCTCTTTGATTTTTCGCCTGAGGACACATGGACTCTTTTCCATTCTTACTGTTTTGACTTTTCGGTATGGGAAATGTACGGGGCGTTGTTGACCGGAGGCCGGCTGGTCATCGTTCCCAAGCTGACCAGCCGAGATCCGCAGGCTTTCTTGACCCTGCTTGCCGCCCATCAAGTGACGATTCTGAATCAGACCCCCTCGGCGTTTTATCAACTGATCGAAGCAGGAAAACAGTTGGAGGCTGATCGGCTGAAGCTGCGCATGGTTATTTTCGGCGGCGAGGCATTAAAGCCGATTTTGCTCAAACCCTTCCGTCAACGTCATCCAACGGTCCGATTGATCAACATGTATGGTATTACCGAAACAACGGTTCATGTGACCTTTCTTGAGATTGAAGACGACCATATTGAAAAAAACAGCGGCAATATCGGCCGGCCGATTCCCACAACCACGATCTACATTTTGGACAGCCATTTGAATCCATTGCCGATCGGTGTGGCCGGAGAAATTTGTGTCGGTGGCGCCGGTGTCGGCCGCGGCTATCTTGGAAAACCGGAACTGACGGCCAGCCGATTCATTCCAAACCCGTTTAAGGAGGGTGAGCGGCTGTATCGGTCCGGGGATCAGGCCCGTTACTATGCCCAAGGTGATCTTGAGTATATCGGGCGCATTGACAATCAGGTCAAAATCCGCGGCCATCGCGTCGAGTTGGGTGAGGTGGAGTTCAAGCTGTTGCTCCATCCCGCCATCCGCGAGGCCGTTGTCTTGCCGCAGACATCATCTGCCGGCAATCTGCAACTATATGCCTGGTATGTTGCCGATCAGCCGATTGACACCGGCCAACTGGCGGATTTTCTTGCCACCCGGATGCCAATGTATATGTTGCCCGCCTGTTTTATCCGTGTGGAGCAAATGCCGTTAACCGGCAATGGCAAGGTGGATCGCCGGAAACTCCCCGAACCGGATCAGGACTCTTTTGTACGCACTCCCTATGAGGCCGCCCGGGATGAATTTGAGGCTAAGATGGTCCGCATCTGGGAGGAGATTCTGAAACTTGACCGGATCAGTATCAATGACAACTTCTTTCAGATCGGCGGTGATTCGCTAAGTGCCGTCACTGCCATTACCATGATCGGCCGGGGCGTGACATTTACCGATCTTTATCAGCATCCGACCATCAAAAGTCTGTCGGAGAGCATCAAAAAGAAACAGGACCTGTCGGATGACCGTTATCTGATCAGGTTGGGGGAGGCGGGAACCGGCTCCGACGGCAATCTGATCTGTTTTCCTTATGGCGGTGGCAACGGGCCGATCTATCGTGAATTAGCCGAGGCATTGACGCAAATCAACACCGATTGTTGCGTCTACTCGATCAATTTGCCCGGTCATGACCTGGGTTCGCAACAGGCTTTGCGCCGGCTCCCTGATTTGGCACACGACCTGTCCCGTGAAATCCGGGAGACGGTGACCGGCGAGATTATCTTTTATGGTCATTGTGTCGGCAGTGCTCTGGCCTTGGCAACGGCTCGGGAACTGGAGAAGCTTGGCCGCCCGGTGCGTCAGATCTGTGTAGGAGGCATCCTGCCTCCCCGCCGACGCAGCCTGTTCCCCCGGATGACCGATCCCTGGCACCTGATTTCCGACCGTTATGTCTTGAAGTTTCTGGGTTGGATCGGTCTGCCTGTTGCCCGGATTCCTGAGCAGCAGCAACGGGCTATTTTAGCAGCTTTCCGCCACGATGTTCGTGAATTTTACCGGTATTTTCAAATTTGTCGCCAACAGGCCTTGCCGAAAATATCTGCCCCTCTTTGCTGTATATTTGGACAAAAGGATGTTATGACCTTGAACTATCGCTCATCTTATAAGCGCTGGATGCAATGTGCCGATGAAGTGCAGATGCACGAAATTGCTCAAGCCGGTCATTATTTCATGCAATCCCATGATGCGCAATTGGCCGGCATTCTGGCCGGTTATCTATAAACCAATGTTGGGAAGGGGGAAATAAGCAAAATGGATGCGTTGCTTCGTCCGGGCTTCATCATAATCAATTTATCTCTGCTCTTTCTGATTTTTCTCATTGTTATCGTCGCTCGTATGAAAAAGAAAGATCATATCCATTATGCCTTTCTGTTTCTCATGACGACCATTTTTTTGTGGGGCGCCGGAACTGTTCTGCTCTACTACGACTACCTGACCGGATCCCCGGTCAGGTTTTTTACGGTTTGCCTCGCCTATATCGGCCTGATCCTGACCCCGATTGCCGTGTTGTTCCTCAGTTTGGTTTTTGCCAAAACCAGAATCAAATTCAATTGGAAATATGTTGCGCTCTTTATTGTACCGCTTATTTCCATCATCATGCTGCTGACCAATAATGAGCATCACCTTTTTTATCGTTATCTGCGCTATGAGGATCTGGCTGATGCGGCCTCCCTGGGTTCCTATTTCATTGTTCACACCCTCTACTCCTACATCTGCCTGCTTGTCGGCATGGTCAATCTGATTCGTTTTTCAATCAAAAACGCCGGCTTTTTCTCTTGGCAATCACTTTTTATTTTTCTGGGCATCCTCAGTTCGTTCGGTTACAATGCACTCTTGACCTTTCAGGTCATCAAAGGGCAGTTTCACACCAACGTAGTCGTATTTATAGTCACTTTTGCGTTCTTTTACCTGGCCATTGTCAAATTTGATTTGTTTCGCGTCGTCCCAATTGCCTTGCAAAACGTTGTTGACCATATCTCGGACAGCTACTTGGTGATCGACACCCAAGAGATGGTAATTGATTTTAACAAAACATTTCAAGACACGTTTTCACCGCTCATAAAAGTCAGCCGGAAAGAGACGCTGGATTGCCTGATCGAACGTACTGAAGACAATCCGGCCTTCCAGGATGTCTTAAAGCTGGTCAAAGAGGACCTAAATCAAAACGATTCACGACGTTATGAACAATCCTTTGAGATCGCCGGACAGGAAAAGTTTTTTGTCATCGAGGTTACGCCCCTGATTAATAACGGTGTTTACCTGAGCACGGTTATTTTATTTAAGGATATGACCGAGATCCACGCGGCAATGGAAACAATTCAGCGAAACCATGAAATTCTGACCGAACAAGAACGACTGGCATCCCTCGGTCAGTTGATCGGCGGTATTGCTCATAATCTTAAGACGCCGATCATGTCGATCGCCGGCTGTCTCGAAGGTCTGCTGGATCTGATTGCCGAATACGAGCACTCCGTCGGAGACCCGATCGTAACTGTGGAGGATCACCACGAGATCGCACAAGAAATGAAATCCTGGATCGAAAAAATACGGCCCTATTGCGCTTATATGTCCGATATTATCTCGACTGTCAAGGGGCAGGCCAGCCAGTTTAGCAGTGATAATTTGCAAACCACCTTTATGCTTGATGAATTGATCAAGCGTGTGGAACTGCTCATGAGACACGAATTAAAGAAATATCATTGCGTCCTGCGAATTCAAAATCAGATTGATTTATCCTTAAAGGTCCAGGGAGATGTGAGCAGTTTGGTTCAGATATTCGACAATTTGATTATGAATGCCATCCACGCTTATCAGGGGAAAAGCGGCACGATTGATCTGACCATTCAGAGGAAAGACGATCAAGTGCTCTTTACGTTAACGGATTTGGGGGTAGGGATTCCAACAGCTATCCAAGAACGTCTGTTTAAAGAAATGGTGACGACAAAGGGCAAGGCCGGCACGGGACTGGGTCTTTACATGTCCTATGCCACGATCCGCGGCCGTTTCAACGGCGACATGTGGTTTGAGTCGCAAGAAGGAAACGGAACCACCTTTTACATCTCCATACCGATCTTTCGTGCTGCTGATTCATCTGTGGAGGGCTGACAGACTTTTCTCCCTTAATTTCAGTCTTTCTCGAATCGGACAAATCGTGTATGATGTATCTGTTAGTGAACATTTGGTTCAGAGGTAATCTATGCGCAAGAAATTACAGAAAAAGACATCAAACTATAAAATAATTGTTGTTGATGATGAGATCGGCATCATTGAAACCTTAGAGGTGGTCCTGAGACGAAGCGGTTACGACGTCAGCGGTGAAACCGATCCGATTCGGGCAATCGAGCGAATCCGACAAGAAAAGTTTGACTTGTTGATTTTGGATTTCCTGATGCACCCGCTGCATGGCGATGAGGTGGTTGAACAGATCCGGAAATTTGATCAAGAAATATATATTTTATTGCTGACCGGCCATCGGGACTTGGCACCGCCGCTGGAAACAATCAAAGCGCTGGATATTCAAGGATACTGCGAGAAAAGCGATAAGTTTGATCAGTTGATCCTGCTGGTCGAGTCGGGCATCAAATCAATTGCCATGATGCAGACCATCAAAAAATTTCAAGAGGGCCTTAACAGGATTTTGCAGGCCGTACCTAAAATATACCAACTGCAGCCACTGGGCAATATTTTGCAGGACATTTTGGTGGAGATCCTGCCGTTGGTCAACAGTGAACACGCCTTTATCCTGATTGATGACGTTTCCAGTTCCGTTGAGGAGAGGAAGAGTATTTTTAAGGGTATTGGCCGCTATCATCTGGCGATCGACGAGTTTATGGAAGTGTTGCGGCCGGAATTGATGGAAGCGGTCGGTCAGGCTCGAATGAACCGGACATTGGTTAAATGGGAGCACGGTCTGATTTTGCCCCTGCTCAACGAGCAACTGCAGTCAATCGGCGTAATTTTTGTGGAACAGGAAGAATCGGATTCCGCCGGCATTGAAGATCAAGGTGTCAAGCTTTTGGAAATTTATGCCAGCCAAGCCGCATCTTCTCTCAGCAATGCGTTGCTGCACTCGTTGGTCAATATGAAAAACGATGAGCTGAACAGAACCTATGAACAGCTCAGAATCCGCTATTTGGATACTGTTGAAGCCTTACGGGTTGCGGTTGATGCGAAGGACTTTTACACGCGAGGCCATTCGGATCGGGTTGCTTTCTATGCTGTAAAACTGGGTCGGGAGATCGGCCTTTCTACCGAGGATCTGGAACTTTTGCGGATAAGCGGTATTTTCCACGATGTCGGGAAAATCAGCACGGCCGACGATATTCTGGCCAAATCGGACAGCCTCAGCATCGATGAGTATGAGGAAATCAAAAAACATCCCTTAAAAGGTGCGCAGATTCTCTCGGCTGTATCCATGTTTAAGCAGGTGGCGCCGATCGTTCAGTGCCATCACGAACGCATCGACGGCAAGGGGTATCCTGTCGGCCTCAAAGGTGACCAGATCCCATTTTTATCTCGGATTATCGCCGTGGTTGACGCCTTTGACGCCATGACCTCAGATCGACAGTATCGCAGTCGCTTGGACGTGGACCACGCCCGAACGCAACTCATTCAGGGCAAGGGAACCCAGTTTGACGCCGAGCTGGTCGATGTGTTTCTCCGAGTCATCGCCAACTACGATGAACTCCAACAGGAAATGGAAGAGCTTCACATCGGCACTGACAGCTATCCGCCGCCGGATGAGTATATGCAAGACGATCATTGATCGTCGGTTTTTAAAGGTAGGGCGTGATTGTGACCGCCCGGCCGGTTTCACTCGATTTGTAGATGCTCTCGATGATCTGGACGACGGCGATGCCTTCCTCGCCCTTAATCAAGGGTTCGCGATCGTTTAACAGTGCTTGGATCCAGTTGTCGATTTCGACGCTTGATGCG
>JAAYPL010000086.1 GCA_012519875.1 Clostridiaceae bacterium
AGCACCAACAGCATAATAATCAGCGCCGATGCCATACCGCGCTTGGATCTGAACCGGACGGCTGACTTTGTTATCCGGCGGTTCATGGCTGTTCCTCCGTATCGGTTTTATAACGACCGGCCTTCAATTTGTATATGGGCGGCTGATCAACTGCATCGGCATAGCTGACCTCGATCTGAATTTGCCAAAGCCGGCCTGCGGATGCGGTTCCTCCAACAGGCGTCAGCTCGGTCAGCGCCATGACAACCATATATCGCGCCTGATCCGGTGCACAAGGCTGAAAATCCCGGTTAACAGGCACGGTTA
Source organism: Clostridiaceae bacterium (assembly GCA_012519875.1). Classification (GTDB taxonomy): domain Bacteria; phylum Bacillota; class Clostridia; order Saccharofermentanales; family UBA5734; genus UBA8949. Next base: position 307 of record JAAYPL010000086.1, read on the forward strand.
CCCTGCTGCCGCTTTCGAGATTTTGATCCGCACCGGCTAAGATCGGCATCGTTTTGACCTCTTGGCCGGCGCGCCATTGATCGGCCAAATCAGAGGAAAAAGCCACGACCTGATCCAGATCCTGCGCTTTTTTGGTTATTTTATCGGCCTGAACAAACATCTTGACGATAAACGTACTGAACAGAACAAGCAGCGCTACCGCCATGATCAGCTCGGCCAGAGTAAATCCGTTTCGGGATCGTACTTTTTTCATTGGCGTACTCCTCCCGCTCGCATGCTGATCGCCCGGCTTTGACTGATGACGGACCGATCCGGCTCCTGCCGGAACAAAGTGACGACCAGTGACCCTTCATCTTGAACATCCAAAGTCATCCTGTCGACCGGTGCGATGCGCGAACCCATACTGTCTGTAATTACAGTGGATTCATCAACGAAGAGTTCGCAAAGATATCCCTCGCGCACATAGATCCAGGTCAGGCAGGTCCTGCCCTCAAAATCCTGCTCAACAACCAAGGCCGGATGGCCCTCAAAGGGATCCGGGCGTATCGACCACGCATCCTTAACATCATTTTTTCTGATCTGCACATCAAGGTAGGAGAGTTCAATTCGCAAATCGCCAGTTTGAACCTGTTTCGCGGTCATGCTCAAATAGGTGCGACTGCCGGCGCCGGCCAGTGTGAAGACCACCGATGCGACCAAAATCAGCAGCATCAACATCAAAACCAGCTCAATCAGAGTGTAGCCGCCACGCCGTTTCATTCCGTCACGCTCCCGGGATCCTGAATCTGGATGATCGGGAAGATATTGGCCGCAACAGGCTCGAAAAGATAAACATAGCGGTCCTTATCCACAACCAAACCGTAGTGCTCGACGAGATAATCCAAGTTGGGAGGATAGGATCCCTCCAGAGCATAACACTGCATAACCGCCCGTTCAAGGGCTTGTCTGGCCACTTGCAACCCGGTCTCGTGACTTTTCCGCTGCAGTTGAACCAGGCTGAAGCCGACCATAAGCAAGACCATCAAAGAAATCAGGACAGCAATCACAGTGCTGAGAGTTTTGAATGACAAACGCCGCATCGTAAACTCCTTTTAGCCGATTGAAGACATGATTTCGACCAGCGGCAGCATCACCGTCAGCAGAATACCGCCGACGATCAATGACAAAATCAGGACGAGAAGCGGTTCAATCAGGCCGGTCAGGCGGGTCAGACGATTGTCAACTTCATTTTCGTATGTGCGGGCTATTTTACCCATGACAGCATCCATCTCACCGGTTTGATTGCCCAGCGCCAGCATGCGAACAAAGAGGCTGGGAAACAAATTTGTCGCCTTCAAGGCAGCAAAAAGATCCTCACCTCGCCGGATTTCTTCCCGGCAGACAGCAATTCGCTCGCTGACCAAGGTGTTTTCCATGACCGCTTCGGTCATCATCAGCGCCGAGTCCAGATCGATGCCGCTGCTCAGCATGTAAGATAAAGAAGTGGAAAAACGTGAAGTGTAGATACGCTGGTAGAGAGGGCCGAGGATCGGCAGTTTGAGCCGGGCGCGGTCCAACAGGCGGTGGCCGGTCTTGCTGCGGCGAAACCACAGAACCAATCCCACGACCACGATTACAATCAGAGGAATCAGCCAGATGGCCTGTTGAGACACAAATCTCGCCAGAGAAAGCAGGCCCTGGGAAAGGGGCGGCATGGTTCCGCCGAAGGAAGCAAGAATTTCACTGAAAACCGGCAGAACCCGAACCACCAGCAGCACAATAATAGCCAGCATCATCAAAAGAAGAATGACCGGATACACCAGGGTGCTGCGCACTTTCCGCTTCAATTCGGCATCGCGTGTATAATATTCGGCCAAGCTATGTAAAACATGATCCAGATTACCGGAAACCTCGCCGACCTTGACCATTTTGATCAGGTATTCCGGAAACGAGCGCAAAGCCTCCATCGCCTCGGACAATGGGATCATCTTGCGCATTTCGGCAGCCAGAGCCTCAAGGATGCCGGCCTGTCCGGGCAGGTCGGCGCTTTCGGCCAGAAGCTCAATCCCCTCCGGCAAAGGTATGCCGGATTTTTGGATGAGGGCGATCTGCTCACATAACCAGGCCAGTTCAACCGATTCCAGCCTGTATTTTTTGTCTTGTGCCATGGGATCCTCCTGATCGGACAAAGGGCTGCCGATGCTGTAATTTTCGAATTCAGGTTCCGGTAACGCCCGATGGTATTTCCGATGATAATCTATTATACACGTCGCGGCTTCGATTTTCCATGCCTTGGGCTGTTTCTTCCTGAACTACCGACCCGCTATCTTGTCGTCTGACTGATTCTTCAGGTATAATCTGTTCTATGAACAAAAGATCCGCAAAAGGAAAGCGGGAGTGACGGTTGTTTAAGTCCAGATCACGACAAAAGTTATCCTGTCCGAAGCCGAACCAAAGGAGCCGGTGGTCAAGCGCCGGTTCCGGTTTTCTGGTTTTGCTGTTCGCGGCGGCGATTATCCTGGGCTCTTGTCAGATTTTGCCTGTGTCGTCCGTTCCGACCCGGCCGGGGCCGGAAAACACGGAAACGACAGCCGCAACCTCGACAGAGCCGGGTACAACACCTTATACGACGACCGATTCGACATCGACATCGGCATCTGCGACACAAGCACCGACCACACCGGAACCATCTCCATCCCAATCCACCTCAACGTCGGAAGCCACCACCGGGCCAATCACACAGAATCCTACTCCGACACCAACGATTGCTCCGACCCGGCTGCCGACGCCTACATCGGCTCCAACATCGACGCCTGAACCGACGCCTTCGTCGCCATCCTCCAGACCAACGTCGACACCTTGGCCCACATCAACGCCCAGACCGACGTCAACGCCTAAACCGACGTCAACGCCTAAACCGACGCCCACGTCGACACCCAGGCCTACGCCGACGACGGCCCCGACCCGGCCGCCGACAGCCACGCCCGTACCTGCTCCGGATCCGGCTTTCCCCTATAAAAATTATGGCACCTTTTTCCGGGATGACTACGGCACCAACAGCAATATCGTTGCCAGCAGCGATGGCGGCATCCAGTTGGATATCGGCAGCGTCTCCCGCGGTGTCGCCCTGGTCAAGGTTTCCTCCAGCAGCGTTCCTTTGGAAACCAATTGCAAGGTTATCGCAGCCGCCAACGGCGGAAGTTATCAATATGAGATCCTTTATCGGGGAAAATTTCTGGGCATCCCCCTCCAGCTCGGCGAGGGAAATTACAAGCTCAACGTCTATGCCCAGGTTTCCGGCAGCAGTTACCGGGAGGTTTTCGCGCATACCTTCCCGGTTAATTTGTCCTCCAGTCTTCGTCCCTATCTGGCGGCATCCCTTATGACTGATTTTTCCCGCCAGTCGGCCAGTGTACGAACAGCATCCAGCATCTGTTCGGGCATTGATACCGCTACCGGCCGGGTTGAGGCGGTCTACAACTGGATTGTCAAGAACATTCGCTACGATAACGATCTGGCAAGCTCCATAACCAGTGGCGCGATTAC
>JAAYPL010000087.1 GCA_012519875.1 Clostridiaceae bacterium
CAGGCTGGCATTCTAACCGGCTGAACTACTGCGCCGTATATCGGAATGTTGGTGGGAGCTACAGGACTCGAACCTGTGACCCCCTGCTTGTAAGGCAGATGCTCTCCCAGCTGAGCTAAGCTCCCGTATCGCTCATGCCACGAGCGCAAGTGAAAGTATAATCGATAGGAATAAGCTTGTCAACAATTCGGGTAATTTTTGTCGGCCCGCCGCCCCGTCGCTCCGGCTGTTCTTATTATCCGCTAATCAACGTCCGTTAGGCGGAATGCGCGGCAAGCGTTGTCAAAAGTCAGCCGGGCAATTTCAGCTTGGGGCACGCCCCGGATTTCGGCTACCTTTTGGCCGATCAGCGGAAGGTTAGCCGGTTCATTGCGTTGTCCGCGCTTGGGAACCGGTGTCAAATAAGGACTGTCGGTTTCCAGAAGCAGCCGGTCGGGTGGGCATTGATGAACCACATCCAAGGTTTTGCGGGCATTTTTATAAGTGACCGGCCCATCAATGCCGATGAAAAAACCCATTTTTCGCACGATGACCGCCGTCTCCGGACTGCCGGAAAAGCAGTGAAAAACACCGGGCGATGCGTGAAGGCGACCGGTAGCGGCCTGTTGACGCAAGATCTCGAGACAGTCGGCTGTGGCCTCCCGTTCATGAATAATTAAGGGCAGATTTAACGCATATGCCAGATCAAGCTGCTGGCGGAAAACCTCTCTTTGAACGTGGCGAGGCGAATGATCGTAGTGATAGTCCAAGCCCGTTTCGCCGATTGCAACGATAAACGGCCGGCTTGCGGGCGTGATCATTCGGCGCAGGCGCTCTGTTCCGTCCGAGCCATATTTTGACGCTTCATGAGGATGGCAGCCAATTGATGTCCACAAACGAATCGCCCTACCGGCACCGGTTTTCTGTGTTCTGTGCCGTACGGCCAAAGACAGCGCCCGTTGCGAGTCAATGTGGTCCGAAGCCGGCAGGATGATGCGTGTAACGCCGGCTGCAAGAGCTCTTTCCAGAACAGTACCAAGATCAGAAGCAAATGCGCTGTCCTGGATGTGTGCATGTGAATCAAACCATTGCATATTCAGCTGACCTCGGATCCGGCCGGCACCGGCTCATCAACGGTCAACAGGCGGTAGCCTTCTTTTGTTGCCGCGCACAGGAGCATGCCGTTGGACTCCATACCTCGGATTTTACGGGGCTGGAGATTGCTGACGACGATAACCTGACGGCCCGGCAGTTCCTCCGGTTGATAAGACTGAGCAATGCCGGACACAATCTGACGGATTTCGTTACCCATATCGATTTGTGAGCAAAGAAGCTTGTCGGATCCTTTTACCTTTTCACAAGAGATCACCGTTCCGACTTGAAGATTGACTTTGAGAAAGTCGGCAAATTCAATCAAAGCCACACCTTCTGCTTCGAGCTCCGGATCCGTTTTGACAGGTGCGTCAGAGGTAGCGGCAGCCTGTTGCTGAGCAGCCAGGATAGCGTCCAGTTCCGCAATTTCCTTAACGATGTCAATGCGTGGGAAAATCGGGGGGCCTTTGACCACACCGCCGGTGGTCCGGTAAAGGCCGAAGGTTGCCGCAGACTGCCAGCTGCGAAGCTTCGGATCATCCACGCCGAGCATGGCGTGAATTTTTGCCGGCGTCGAAGGCATAAATGGCTCCAGAAGAATTCCGATAATCCTGATTGATTCGGCCAGGTTAAAAAGAACCGTGCCCAATCGGGAAGCTTTTTCCGGTGAGCGGGCCAAAATCCAAGGTGTCGTGTCATCGATATATTTGTTGCTGCGGCCGATAACTTTCCAGATCTCAGTCAATGCTTGGCTGAACTGAAGTTTTTCCAGCCACCCTTCAACCCGGGCGGGCAGCTCCCGGCACGCATCAATCAATTCTTCATCAGGGGAATCGGGCGTTGAATCCGCCGGCAGCCCTTCAGGAAAATACTTTTCGATCATCGCCACTGTACGACTGACCAAGTTGCCCAGGTCGTTTGCCAAGTCGGAATTAATACGATTGATCAGGGCTTCGTTGGAAAAGATACCGTCAGACCCGAACGGGACTTCGCGCAATAAAAAATAGCGAATGGCGTCCACACTGTATTTTTGACAAAGAAAAACCGGATCAATAACATTGCCTTTGGATTTGGACATTTTGCCGTCTTTAAAAAGCAGCCACCCATGCCCATAGATCTGTTTAGGCAACGGCAGGTCCAGCGCCATCAACATAGCCGGCCAGATAATGGTGTGAAAGCGGACGATTTCTTTGCCAACCAGATGAACATTCGCCGGCCAGAAATGATGGAAATCCTTCTTTTGGTCGGGGTATCCCAAGGCCGTAATATAGTTGGAAAGTGCATCAATCCAGACATAGATCACATGTTCGGAATCAAACGGAACCTTGACTCCCCAGTCAAAGGTGGTACGCGAAACACAAAGATCTTCCAGGCCGGGACGCAAAAAGTTTTGCAGCATTTCATTGGCGCGGCTGATCGGCTGTACAAAATCAGGATCATTCTCAAAGAGGTCGATCAGCGCCTGGGTATATTTTGACAGGCGGAAAAAATAGCTTTCCTCGCAGGTCAGCTCGACCTCTCGTCCACAGTCCGGACATTTTCCGTTGTCCAGCTGCGTTTCTGTCCAGAACGATTCGCAAGGCGTACAGTACCAGCCTTCGTATTGGCTCTTATAAATATCACCCTTGTCGTATAAAGTCTGAAAAATATGCTGAATGCCCCGGTAATGCTCCTCGTCCGTGGTTCGGATAAAACGGTCATATGAGATATTCAGCAGTTGCCAGAGATCTTTGATTCCGGATACGATTTCATCCACGTACGCCTGCGGCGTCACACCGCAAGACTCGGCCATGCGCTGTATTTTCTGCCCGTGTTCGTCCGTTCCGGTCAGGAACATAACATCGTAGCCGGCAAGGCGCTTGTAGCGAGCCATAACATCCGCCGCAACAGTGGTGTAAGAATGACCGATATGCAGCTTGCCGCTGGGATAGTAAATCGGAGTTGTAATATAGTAGGTTGGCTTCATAAAGGAACATCCTCCTGGATGAAAAATGAATAAATAGTCAAATCATTATACAATGAAAGTTTTTTTCTGTTACATATCACGCCAGAGTTCCAGGGCTCTCTGATAGACATCATTTCGGCTCATACCGGTTTGCTCGATACAAATACGGACCGCATCTTTTATTGTAAGGTCAGCCGCCCGGGCCAGGTCGAGCAGTACCATAACCAAATCTGCTGCCGGCGGCTCTCCATTGGACGCCGGTTCCACCGGCTCATCTCGCCCAAGTCGTTGCTGAAAAGCAATCGTCCCCTCAAGAACAAGGACATATTCACCCCTTGGCGTCTTCTCGCGATACCAATGGATGAGATCAGCGACCGTTAGCCTTAAAAATTCCTCATGCCGCTTGGTTAACTCACGCGCCACGGTCATCCGGCGCACAGAAAGACCGGCAGCGGCGAAATCCTCCAATGTCCGCAACAGCCTATGAGGCGCCTCATAGATCACACTGGTGTATTGTTGCGCTGCAATCTCAGCAATCCTTTCCTTACGTAACTTACCCGTGGCCGGAATAAACCCTTCAAACATAAAGCGTTCCGTTGAAAGACCGGAGGCCGCCAGTCCTGTCAAAGCCGCACTGGGGCCCGGGACAACCGTAACCGGGATTTGCAGGTCGACGCACCGGAAAACCAGCTCGTTTCCGGGATCCGATATGCAGGGCATGCCGGCATCCGAAACCAAGGCCAGACTGCTTCCTTTCTGCAATAAATCAATCAGGATTGGTGTCTTTGCCACCCGATTATGCTCATGGTAGCTTTCCATGCGCTTACGGATACCAAGATGACTCAACAAACGCAGAGTATGACGGGTATCTTCGGCGGCAATCAAATCAACATTTGCTAAAACCGCCGCCGCCCGTGGCGAAAGATCTCCCAGATTGCCGATTGGGGTTCCGACCAAATAAAGCGTCCCCGGTTGCACCTTAAATTTCAACGACTGATCGTCTCGTGACAAAGAACCGGTATCTTGATTTTGGATCATATTCCAACCCCCATATGCCCTATATGCCTTTACATGAAGACGCATATTGCCGCTCCCCGCAAAAAGAAAAAGGGAAAGCCGCTGCCTTCCCTCTCTTGTACGGTTATTGACCGACTCAGCCGGCTGATATCGCACCGGTCGGACAAACAGCCTCACAGGCACCACAGTCGAGACAGATATCAGGATCGATAACATACTGCATGTCACCGGCTGATATCGCACCAACCGGGCATTCAGCCTCGCAAGCACCACAAGAGATGCAGGAATCCGAAATCACATAGGCCATATGAACACCTCCAATTCTTTGACAATTCTATCACCTCATTGGATTAAGGGCAAGCCGGATTTATTGCGGGATTGCATGGATCAATCCTGTTCGTCAATTCATCGGAATCTTCACGGTGCTGCAGCTGGTGAGCAGCGGGATAACTCCCCTGTCCCCTTTGCTCCGGTTTGTCGTCGACAATTTCTACGTCCTGGCTCGGGAGAGCAACCAGATCGGACTCCCCTCCACGATCCAAACGGACTGTGACCGTCTCTTTAAGTAAATTGACCGACTCGACCGTACCCTGACCTTCGGCGGTCATCACCGTCTGGCCGGGACGAGGAAGGCGCGATCGGGCATCAACATAGGCTTCCTGTTCATATTTCAAACAGCACATCAGCCGACCGCAGTTGCCGGAAATCTTCGCCGGATTCATGGAAAGATTTTGTGCCTTGGCCATTTTAATCGAAACCGGAACAAAATCCTGCAAAAAAGAGCTGCAGCAAAGCTCGCGGCCGCAAATGCCGAGGCCGCCAATCATACGGGCTTCATCCCGAACACCGATTTGCCGCAATTCAATTCGGGTACGGAACTGTGAAGCCAGATCTTTGACCAGCTCCCTAAAGTCCACGCGACCATCCGCTGTGAAATAGAAGATAATCTTGTGGCCGTCAAATGTATACTCAACATTGACCAGCTGCATTTCCAGATCGCGTTTTTCAATTTTTTCTCTGCAAATCTGGAAAGCCTCGATCTCTTTCAGATTGTTGGCTTCATACTGAGCCAGATCCTCCGGTGTTGCCACCCGCAGAATTTCTTTCAGCGGAGCAACCAGCTTGTCCGTGGGAAGATCAATGATGTCCTCTGAAACTATGCCAAGCTCAACACCTTGAGACGTCTCGACAATAACGGCTTCACCCCGTTGGACCGGATGGTTTCCCGGACTGAAATGATATGCTTTTCCGCCCCCGCGGAAACGGACACCGATCACATCAGGCATAATGGAACTCCTTTCGTAGGTTCAGCAAAAGATTACATACCAGTCCCTCATAGCTGGCATTAAGTGTCAGGCCGCGCCGGGCGGCCAGGAGTGCACCATAGGCCGCAGTCAGCCGATCGACAGCTTCCCGAGGCTTTGTTTCGGCAACCAAGCCGCTTTTCAGCAACGAAATTTGGTCTTGGTTGGTAATCAGTCTGTGATCCCGACTGAGCGCAAAAACAATCTGGTCACGGATCAGGCTCCCCAGGATATCGAAAATCATAGCCGTGGCCTCCCGATTGCTTTCAAAAAACCGATAACCTTGTGTCAGCAATTCCGCCCGGGATTGGCGGCCGATGTTCTTGAAAAACACCAAGGTTTCCTGACGAAGGTCATGAAAAGCCCGGGTGCTGGCCAGATCCAGCGCAACACCTCCCAATCCGCCGGAAAAGCGGCTGTAAAAGGCTGATTTTTCGCCTGCTTCAATGCCGTTTTTTTCCAGGATAGCCGATATTTCATCCGGTGTGTAACGCTGCAGTGTGATAAGGGTTACACGCGAAAGAATCGTCGGCAGCAAGCGCTCGGGGCCAATAATCGTCAAAAGAAAAAAACAGTATTCCGGCGGCTCTTCCAAGGTTTTGAGCAACGCGTTCTGACCCTGTTCATTGAGATGGTCGTCAGCCAAAAGGTAGACCTTGCGGTCACCAAATTGAGGTCGCAGGTCAACATCACGGCAAACAGCCTGCCGTACCCGATCAATCTTGATGTTTTTTTCTTTCGGCTCGAGCTGCAATTCACGATAATCAGGATGAACTCCGTGATCAAAATGCCGACAGGAAAGGCACTGGCCACAAGCACCGTCTTTTCCCGATTGCCGGCAAAGAAGCGCTTGGGCAAATTTCCGGGCAAGGAAGGTTTTACCGATACCGTCCGGGCCTATAAAAGCATACGCATGCCCCGGAGCGCCCGTCAAAGCGGCTCCAAGGCGCGCCTTGGCTTTGGTCTGGCCAATAACTGAAGAAAAAGTCATTCTATATTTTCTCAAAATGCTCGACGTTGACAACAAAAATTGTAGCACCGCCAACCACGATTTCAACCGGATACGGAACGAAGGATCCTCCCATGGAAATAGGAGCAACACTGGTATTGATAGCCGCTTGGCGACTGCTGGAATACTTGCGGATAATTCCGAGCACCTCTTCCAGCTGCTCAGCGTTAACGACGATCATCAGCGTTGTGTTGCCCGACCGCAAAAATCCGCCGGATGAGTTCAGCTTGGTTACCCGATATCCCGAATTGTTGAGTTCGGCCATCAGTCGCGGGCTGTCTTCGTCTTGTACAATTGCAAAAATCAATTTCATATGCTTAAGCCCTCCCAAATTTTGCTGAAAACTTCTTGTGCAAGTGCCTTTGCCGGTTGTCCGGCATCCACGACGATAAACCGTTGCGGCTCATCGGCAGCAATGGCAAGATAACCCTCGCGAACCCGTTCCATAAACATCCTGCCCTCGATGTCCAATCGATCAGTCTTTTCCGGCCGTTTGCCCAGCCGCTCAAGGGCCGCTTCAGGCGACAAATCCAACAAAACCGTCCGATCCGGTCGGCAGTTGCCCACGGCCAGGTTGTTGATCCTCTCGATGACCTCCAGATCGACGCCACGACCGTATCCTTGATAGGCCAGCGTTGAATCCAGAAACCGGTCGCAGATAACCCATGTGCCCACGGCCAAGGCCGGCCGGATAACCTCACGAACCAATTGCGCTCGCGCAGCTGCAAACAGCAACATCTCCGATTCGTTGCACATACCCGTGTGCCGGTTATCCAGAAGGATCTGCCGGATGGCTTCGCCGATGACTGTTCCGCCAGGTTCACGAAGCTTCAGAACGCTGATGCCTTGCTTCCGTATGGCGGATGCCAGGCTGTTGATCTGCGTCGTTTTGCCGGTTCCGTCGATTCCCTCCAGCGTGATCAAGCGACCCGGCCCGGAGAGGTTTTGCGACCGGAAGCCCATCGGTTTTTCACCATTATTATACAACATATCCGCTCCCGATAAAACCGATCATGCGAGAACCCAAAAGCCTTGCTGATCCAGTCCGCTTATGCTGGCATTATTCTCCATTAAACGAACCAGAAAATCAACCCTGTTCTTGTCCAATCTTTCCCCCGGCCAGACCAAAGGGACGCCGGGAGGATAAGGCGCAACAAGCCGGGCAGATATCCGGCCGACGGCACCGGCCGGATCTACCCGGATCTGTTGATGACGGCCGAACAGAACTTCGCCGGAATGGAGTATCGGCTCCGGAACAGTAGCCATCAGGCTGCGCCACGTGCCATCCATCAGATCGTCGTCGCCGACAAGCCCAAACCCGCCCTTTTCGGGAAGCAGCCGATTCAAGGCGACGGCAAGCTGCTGCCATGCCTGTTCTGTCTGCAATAAAGAAGGGATCAAGACCATCCGGCGACGGTCGGCGAACTCAAGATCAATACCCTCTGCAGATAAGTTCATCAACAGATCGGAAGCGGTGGGCCGGCTGATGTTGCCATCCAAACAAACAACGACGCGAAGGGGATCTCGGAACAATGAGGATCCCGGATCAGGCTTCATCGATAGAGGTGAGCAGATGAATTTCTCGGACAGTCTTGATCGAAAATCCATCAAGTTATCCAATTGTCGGGTTATCGCAAATTCCCCTGTGTGCTCCAGCCAAGCCCGGGCATAATCAAGGGAAGCAGCAACCGGAAAAGAAGGACTGGAGGTTTGAAAAATCGGCAGCATTTGTTCCAGCCGGTCCGCGGAAAGCCTCCCGGATTGCAGGGCAGCAGCCGAAATATGCAGATAGGCTCCCGGGGTCAAAACAGGCAAAGTCTTGTGTCCACTCTGCACGCAGGCATCCGCCCCGGCGCACATAGCGGATGGTGGCAGATCGCTGCTAAAGGCGAAATGAGCTCCATGCGCTTCATCAACAAGCAACAATCCGCCGTATTGATGGACGACCTCGGCAATAGTCGGAATATCCGCACAGGTTCCATAGTAGTCCGGTGAAGTAACAAGAACAACTTGGCTGTCAGGGTTGGCTTCGAGGGCAGCCGCCACGGATTGAGGCGTCACCTGCGGCAACAGACCGAACCGACTGTACGCGCCGGCAGCGATCCATCGCAGATCAATGGCCATCAGAGCGGCGATGTGAACCACGGATTGATGCACACAACGGGGCAGCAACAGCTTGCCACCGTACCCGACAGCCATCGCCAAAAGAATATGCAGACCGGTCGTTGAGCCGCCGGTGATAAATCGGGTCAGGCCGGAACCGAAAGCGTTGGCTGCCATTTTCATCGCCTCCAGCGCGACTCCGGCAGGCCGGTTGAGATCATCGGTAACAGGAAGCTCGGTTAAATCTGCCGAAACAAACAGATCCCGCAGCCAGTCCGGAAAACCTTTTCCGCCAGCATGCCCGGGTGTATGCCAAGACGTACGCTGTTGTCCGGCAATCTGCTTTAAGGACTCAACCAGCGGCATGTTTTCGATCAATGCCTTTGATGACTCATCCAGCCATTGCATTTATAAATCAAGCTTGATCGTATGGATGCCGGCAATCTCCAACCAGATTTCCTTTTCGATGCGATCATTTTCTCGTTTAATATCTTCGAGGGTCTCTTCGGCCTTAATCTGTTTTTCCCAACGATCCACACGTTGCTTTTGTGCCTGTCCCTGTGGACGATCCTGGGCTTTCCGTGCAGGGCGTTGCGCAGTGGCTTCCGATTGTAATTGCTGGCGGGAGGCGGCTTTGATTTTTGATTCCGCCGGAGAACGTCCGCCTTGTGTCTGGGGCTTGCTTTGCTGTTGGCGCCGTTGCGGCTGATTGGATCGGCGGGATTGTTGTCCCGACCTTTCGGATGTTGACTGCGGACTGTTTTTTCTGCCGGGCGGATTTCCCTGTCGTTGTTGGTTGGAGGTGGTTTTTCGGGAGCGCTGACCGGATCCGGCCGATTGACCGGAACGGAGATCCTTATTCTCCAATTCCTGGGGACGGTCACTCATTTTCTGCCCGGGAGCGGATGTTTTGCCATCGGCTGCGGCGGGCGGCCCGAAATGTCTCGTGCTGCGCCGGCGGCGGTTTGGATTGCTCCTTGAACCTCCGGGGTTGGGGTTGTTGCCACTACTACTCATTTTTACCTCCTGATCCTCAACAGCTCATCCGAACTCAAGCGAATGAACAAATCTATTCTATCTGGCTTTTCTCCTGGATACAAGCTTTACAGGGGATACCAGTTTGAAATAAACGGACGGACGCTGGCGCTGCAGCCAACCTCGCCCTCTCTGATCTCTCGCAACGGAATTTGCACGAACTCTCTTTCCGACATATGCGGATGAGGCAGAATCAGTTCGGGGGTATTCATGATCACCCCTTCATATTCAAGCAGATCAATGTCCAGCGTTCTCGGTCCCCAATGCTGGGTTCGATCGCGTTGAAAGCGATTTTCAATGTCTTGGCAAACCGCAAGTAATTCGAGCGGATCCAGAGACGTCACAATCTGAACAACAATATTAAGAAAGACCGGCTGGTCCGCCCACCCCACCGGATCGGTCTCATATACCGATGATACCAGTTGCAGCCGGATGGATTCATGCCGCTGTAATTCTTGCAGAGCTCCTTTCAAGTAAAGCAACCGATCACCCAAATTGGAGCCCAGCGACAGCAAAACTGCTTTTTCATTGCTTGCTGCTTCCTGCATGTCCTCCGCTCCTTTCGCGCCTGATGGTAACACCTACCGCTTGAAATCGGCCGCTTATCGGGGCTTGCGGTTTGCGAACGGTTACCTCGACAGCACAAGCCAGTTCATATGTTTCCAACAAATCCGCTGCAATCAGGCCGGCCAGTTTTTCAATTAAATTGCATTCTGCAGTTTCCACCTGTGTACGAACTCGAGCAAAAACTTCTCCGTAATCAATTGTATCCGCAAGTCGGTCGCTTTCACAAGCTTCGAGGCAAGAGCAGAAAAGGACAACATCCAAAACAAATGGCTGTCCATGCGTTTTTTCCGAAGCATGGACGCCGGTATATCCATGGAATTCCATACCTTCAAGGAAAATCAGATCCTGGCTTTGTCCGGTCACGATGTCCGCCACCTTCCATTTCCGCCTGATCTTTCTATTGCATCGGCCATCAATACGGTTTCGGCGACCTCCTTGGTATCATGAACGCGCACAAAATCGACACCGCGCGCAATGCCCATCGCAACTACAGCGCAAGTACCGATCAATCGGTTAGTGGCTGTTTGACCAAGCACACGGCCGATAAAGCGCTTGCGTGATGGTCCGAGCAGGACCGGCAATCCAAATTCGCGCAGTTCATCCAAGCGGTCAATCATGGCCAACGACTCGGCAACGGTCTCGCCAAAGCCGATGCCGGGATCCACCATCATGTTTTCCGATTGAACGCCTGCTTGTTCGGCAATCCGGATGCTTTTCCGCAAAAAAGATTTGACGTTGTCGATCACATCGTCATCGGGTGAAAGTGCCGAATCCGAACCTCGATAGATTCGCGCGTTGTGCATGAGAATAATCCCGGACCGATAACGGGCGGCGACGTCAGCCATGGCTGCATCAATCTGTAAGCCGTTGATATCATTGATGATGCAGGCACCTTCCAAAAGGGCGGCTTCGGCGACGTCGGATTTATAAGTGTCAATGGAAATAGGGCAACCTAACTCACGATGAATTTTCCGGATAACCGGCAGAACACGATCCATCTCGATCTCCGCACTAACCGGTTCGTAGCCCGGACGCGTTGATTCACCGCCGACATCAATGATATCAGCACCGTCGGCCAACATTTCCCGGGCGTGATCAACAGCTTGTTCCAGGGAAAGATAGCAACCGCCATCTGAAAATGAATCCGGTGTTACATTGAGGATTCCCATGACATACGTGCGACGGCCCAAGGGAAATTCAAAACCGCCGGCCCGAAAAAGGCGCGAGATTCTTCGGGGTGTTGTTGGTTGACAGACCATTTCCGTTTTCTCCATCCTTATATTTTCCTGAACTCAATCATCAACGATTGATCAAGGCCAGGGCTTCGGCACGGGAACGGGCATCTTTTTTGCAAATCCCGCGCAAAGCCGACGTAACCGTCAGAGACCCCGGTTTGCGAATACCCCGCATGGTCATACACAAATGCTCGGCCTCAACAATAACCGCCACACCCTGAGGTTGAACGGTGTTGACAAGTGTATCGGCGATCTGGGATGTCAGGCGCTCCTGCAACTGCGGCTTTTTGGACAGGACATCCACGATACGGGCGATTTTACTCAGGCCGATGATACGGCCACCCTGAGGAATATACACGACATGGGCTTTGCCAACAAAAGGCAACAAATGATGTTCGCACATGGAATAAAGGGGGATATTACCAACCAGAATCATCTCATCATTCCCCAACTCACGGAACACACGAATCGAATCCCGCACATCCAAATGGAGGCCGGCAAAAATCTCCCCGTACATCCGTGCCACACGAGCAGGAGTATCAATCAGACCTTCCCGGTTCGGATCTTCTCCGATAGCTTCAAGAATCTCACGAACCGCGCGCTCAATGCGCGGGTAATCCATAAACGCAGACAAATCTGATTCCTTCATGGTGGATTTTCCCTCCACTTATTTCCCCTCTTTCTTTTCCAAAACTTGCCGTCGGTACTCCATTGGTGTTTTTCCCATATGTTTGCGAAAAGCCGCGTTGAAACGTTGCGGGCTGGAAAAACCAACCTGAAGGGCTACACCACTGACCTTAATGTCGCGTTGCTCCAATAATTTACAGGCATGGGCAACACGCACCTGCATCAAAAAACTCATCGGACTCATACCGGTTTCGTCGCGAAACGCCCGGGTAAAATAACCCTGACTGAGGAAGACATAACCTGCAGCATCAGCCACCGTAATGTCCCGGTCATGATTCTCAACAATAAAATCCCGGGCTATACGAACCAGCTCTCGCGCCTTGCCGGTTCTTACCCGCAGACTTTCTTCCCATTCCTCCCGAATACCCCGGGCCACAGCAACCAACACCTCCATGGTCATCAGCTGCATCATCAGCTCACGACCATAGGCATCTTGCCGACTCTCGCGAATAATACGCTCAATCAAGGCAGCAATATCCTGACGGTTTTTGCCGCGAATTAAGATAAACGGATCGTTGCTTATTTCACCCTCAAGCAGATCACGGCCATGAGCGAAATTAATAAAATATTCCAGGGTTTGCGGAGCAATATCAGTGGTTCGCTGAAGCTGGGAACCGGACCGGCTGTTTGTTGTTTGACGAGTAAAACCGAAATACAACCCAATCACATCAGCTTGGCCTTCAGGCACTCGAACCAGATGGGGTGTGTTGGGACGAATAACGATGGTGGCCCCTTTCTCCAGCAAAACGCGCTTCCCCGCTACTTCAAATTCAGCCCTGCCGCTGCGAAGATAGGTTAATTCATGGAAATCGTGTCGACTGGGTGCTTCGGAAACAAGCCCTTTTTGCAGGTTTCTCTCAATGCCTTTAAAGACGACCGGAATGGATCCGGTCGCATCAATAATTCCTTTTTCAACTGCTGGCAACAGGTCTTCAAACATATGCATCACCTGCACCCATAATAGCAGATTAGCACATGCTTGTAAAAGCTCTTAACGCGCCGGATTTTCGTTGACAACCGCTATCCTGATATCATGACTGCCTAGATGACCAAGAATCAAACCGGCCTGTTCGATGTTCAGATCCAAACAGATCAGACGGCCTGTGGTCGTGGTGATGCGTGTGTCGGTCAGGCGATGGCCCGTATTTTCATCAAGAACCGCCATGACCCGGATCTGTTCCAAAATCAGCATCTCATTTTCCTGGTCCCGGGCATGAGGAATGAGAAACAGGTCTATGTAATTACCGGCCGTCAGCCAGAATCCGTTGGCTGCAGCCGGTTCCAGCTTCAGTGTAATCAATCTTCGTCCAGGGCCGGCATCAGGATAGCTCAGGCCACCGGCTCGATTATGCAGGCGATTGGCGGTAATAAATTCTCCTTCCGCCAAAAAGTTCGTTGCCCACTGCCCAACGGCTGATTCTTGATTTTCCAAATAACCGGCTCGGTTTAGTGAAACCGGAATACTGATCAGGGTCAAGTGTTCGGATTCGATACAACTACCGGCCGGGATGTCACAACGTGCTGCGAGAACCTGAATGGTCTCTTCCGTATCCCTCCGTAAATTAACCCACCAGGTCATGGCAAGCAAAACAATTGCGATACCCAAGGACAAGAATATCTGCTTCTTTCTACGCATAATTCAACCTCTTTTTGTGGTAATTTTTTCTTTAAATCAGCTCACCGGCTAATCAAGGAGATATTCAATAGCATCTTCCAGCACGATCAGTTGCCCGGAGCGATCCAGAAAACCGGCCCGGATCCGGATTACCGGCAAATATCCGGGCTGATTTTCTCCCTGCCAATGTGATGGATCATAGATAACCGGTCGAAAGACGATTTTAACAGAGATTAAGGTCAATCGGCCAGTGAGCGCGGCCGGCAACTCGTCAAGGAACTCTTTTCGGATCTTGCTGGTTGCCAGTGGGATATCCAGTCCCAGTTTTCCTATGGAAAGAAGATTTTCAGACAGACATACGCTCGCAGCGTACATGCTGGTTTTTATGTGCTGCTTGGATCGCTGAAGCAAGACCAGGTCTGAAAGAAAGCCGATACCGGAAACACCAATGGGCAGAAGGATTAGAACGATACAAAACACAACGACGATCAGAATGGCAACCGAACCGCGGCGACAACTTTTAGCAGGCGGCAAATCATGTTTGTTTGGTAGGTAACCGATATGTTCACCTCCTCTAACGTAAGTCGGGACCCAATCCGATAAAACGGAAAGTCGGCTTTGACCATAAGATTCAAATCACCACCGTAAGGTGCTGACATGCTCGCCTCGATGTGCTCGATCAAAAAGCCTTGGCTTTTCAGCTCTTCGATCATTTCCAGCCGGAGACTGTCGTCCATTCCGCCGGCTCGATCCATGCGCAAAGCATACTGGTGGCAGATTGCGTCAAACTCCATTCGGCAAAAAAAGGGCAATGCACACAGCATGAGTTGCATAAAAAGAGCAATCGTTAACACCCCCGCCATGACGGAAACCAGCAATTTATCAATCATTGCAGGGAACCTTAACGGGTGGAAAAGATGCTGGCGGCCATATTGTTCCACCAGCTGGTTAGATTTTCCAGAATATTGCCGGCAAAACTTTGTAAGCCGGGAATAACCACAACCGCGGCAATAATGATGCCGGCGGCGATCCCGATTACTTCATTGAGGCCAAATCCGCCCTTTCGGCGCAGTTGCCATCCTGCCTGCGGTTTTTTGAACCGGCGATGTTTTTTTTCATAGTTTTTCATGCTCTTACCTCCAGGTTCTCTTTTCGAGAATTGATTATTTATTGACAGTGGTGTGGCCACGATCAACCAAAGACACTTTGTAACGCATTCAGGGTTTGTACCGCCAGCGGATATAGGTAGAGAATGATCAAAGGGCAGATGCCCAGCAAGGCGGTAAATAAAAGTTGAGTTCGGATTTTCCCGGTTTCGTTTTGCATGATTGAAAAGCACCGGACAAAAAGCAGCTCCTCCATGCGCAAGAGGGATCTGCCGGCCTGGCCGGTATCCAAGCATTGCCGCAAATGGGTTGCCAACAGATTGGTGTCTGTTCCGGGGAAAAAGCGATGGATCTCTTCCATTGCCTGATCCAGATTGAGCGTTAGTTCAAATCTGGCAGCAAAACGAACAAGAATCGGCCGTACAATCGAGTCGTGAACGGCGTCAGGTAAGCCACGAAAAGCATCGACCGTTTTAATTCCGGCTGTCAACTGAAAATCCAAAAAACGGTAAATCTTATACAACGCCTTGGTATAAGCTTGTCGGCGGATCCGGATTCGTTTGTTCATCCACGAATTGACAAGACAACAAAAAAGAACAATAACCATCAAGCGCTGCAGCCAGTCACCGACAACGGCTAAAATTAAAATGAAAACCGGTAAGAAACACAAAACGCGAATCCTATATTTGTCAGCTTCAATACCGGCCAGTCTCAAACGCCTCTCAAATTGATCGTTCCATTTTTTCGGCAACCAGCTCCGCTGACCGGACAGCGGTTTTTCCTTATGCCGATTCCACAAGTCCTGGACGTGAAATCGGCCAAGCCAAGCGGACAGGGTCGGCAAAAGTTGATAAATGCAAAGACCGATCAAAACGGTGAAAAAAAGGAACCCTGCTATTGACGCCATGAAACTCTCCTCATCCGTTGATACGCCGCCAAATGAAAAGGTAGGCAGTAACAGCACACAAATAAAGCACCAGACATAAACAAAAAATCAAAGAGCCGGACGATAGTGCCCCGAAAGCCCGTTGTGCTTCCGGATTGGTCGCCAATCGAATAAAAAAGAACGGTGGCACGACCGCCAAAATCATAAAAGTTAATCTTCGGTCACGAAGGTTGGTCAGACGCCGGTGAGCATATTCTTCCTCGATACGATGAAAATGCAATTCCATTTGTTCCAGCAAAGGACCCATCTTGCCTCGGTATTTAAAATTAAACCGGACAGCAGTAATCAAATCAACGAAGTGTTCGTGGGGCAAACTTTTTTGCATTAACAAAAGCGCGCGATCAGGAGCCATGCCTCCGCGAACTCGGGAAAGAAAATCAAGAACCAAAGTTCGGATCGGATCCTCAAGGTCACTGTTGGCAACTTGGTCAAAAATGTACATCAGGTCTTCCCGGACCTGACACCAGCGGGCCATCATGCTGGTCATTTGTAAGGTCTGACTTCGGATTTTGGGAAGGTCGCCAAACCGGAACAATCTCATATTCATTTTCTCCTTTCCGGCAGGGCACAACCCGATCGACCTCCTTGACCTGAAAATCACTCAAAAAAACCAGATAATGTATGCCGTGGGCCAACATCCTGCGCATAAGCTTTTCACTCTCGCCTCCGGGAACAGACCGGCCGAGGGTGACCAGTCGCTCCAACGCATCCGTCGCACTGCCGGCATGCGTTGTCGCCAAGCAGCGATGCCCGGAAAAAGCCGCGCGTATAAACTCCATGGCCTCGCCACCGACGATTTCACCGATAACATAACTGTCCAGTGACATTGTTAAACCGTCGGCAATCAGATCACGTAACTGAACAGGCCGCCCACCCTCGTTGGGCTTGTGAATCCGCTGAACCATACAATAGGGTTTATCAGGATACAGTTCCGTGTCACTTTCGGCGATTAAAACGCGTTCCATTTCGGGCATCGCCTGAATGAAAGCCCGTAGTAATGTGGTTTTGCCGGCACCACCTTTCCCGCAAAACAAAACGGAGGAACGGGAACCGGCCAGATGGGTCAACAAAGACACCAATTCCCCATCCAACATTCCTAATCGCTCCAAGTCAGGGAACCGATAGGCTTTCAGACGATGTTTTCGAATACTGATAGATGTACAATTGACACTTCGGGGTGGTACGGTAACGTTAATTCGAAGACGGTAACGTTCATCGGCAACGCGGCAGTGGCTGTCATTTTCATTGATTATGCCGCCGTTCCGAATAATGGCCAATCGGCAAAAGATGTCATAACTCTTTTCATCCGGGAAAGCAATAGCCAGAGGGCGGCGCTGACCGTCAATTTTGATGGAGAACTCGCCCGGCCCCGTTCCATCGATATCGGAGACCGATTCATCATCAATATAGGGTTGCAGCAACCCATAGCCAAAGAGGAAATCCATAATTTGTTCCTGTAGATCGACAATGAATACACCGGCACGTCGGCTTTCCTCTTTGGCAAATTTTTGTATTAAAGGCGTCAATGCCTGTCGCTTTGCCCGACCGGCCGCAATATCCGCAACAAGCGCAGGATCGCTGTCCAAAATCCGGCTGCACACAGCCGACACAAGCTCCGCCAAATCAGCATAATCAAGAACGCTGGTTTTGACATCGGTCTGTCGACGTAGTGTGTTATCATCCGGCAGGACTGAGGATGGTGTCATTAACGGCATCGACTTACCTCCAACGGCCGGGAAGAATGCGGAGCTGTCGAATCAAGTCACGATATTCACGTCGGTTGCCTTTAGCCAGCACCGCAGCATAAGGTCGGGCTCCACATTTCATCTTGCGGCGCAAACCAACGTCACTGATTGTGCCGATCAATTGCCCACGGCTGAGCTCATCAAGACAGCCCCGGCTTAAATCACAAATCGGATTGTAGGGAAACGCAACAAAGAACAGTTTGTTGATGTCAAAACTATACTGGGCAATCTGGTAGTCGATCGCCAGATTTTTTTCGCGGAAAGATCCGATATCGGCAGCAACG
>JAAYPL010000088.1 GCA_012519875.1 Clostridiaceae bacterium
GATCCTTCGGCGATGGTCACCCATATCGGCGGTCTGGACAGCGTCGTCGACACCACGCTGAATTTGCCGAAAATACCCGGCGGCAAAAAGCTGGTCTACACCCAAATCAGCCTGCCGCTGACCGCCATCAACGATTTCCGGACTCTGGGCGAGACCGATGAGATTTTCCGAAAGCTGGCGGACCTGGTCGAGGCCAATAACGGACTTTGGTGCAAGGCCGCCGAAGACTATTTGCTAGCCCATGCCAAACCGATATGAGGACGGATGACGCATATGGCGAATTGGATTGAAAAGTCAGGCGGGGAAAAGGCGGCGATCGCCGCCATCGCCCCGGCTTTACGTGGTCTTTTAGTGGGTGGCCGATTCTGCCATGTTCGCTATGAGCCCGAAAGCCAAAAGGCCGCCGACCTGATCGTGGATACGAAATCCTGTGCCGACCTGGAGGAGGTTTACCATCGCCTGGAACAACCGGCCGGAAGGATCGGTCAATCGATTGCCACGATCCGCATACAGGGCCTGGGAGATTTTTATCTGTCAAATCCTGTGAAAAAGAAGGGCGGTCGCTTGGCAGGCAGGGTTTGCCTGGTTACCGGCGGCGCGCAGGGCTTTGGCGAAGGAATCGCCCGTGAGCTGGCCGCAGCCGGAGGAACCATTGTCATCGCCGATCTCAATCTTCCTTTGGCGCAAGAGGTTGCCGGATTTTTGAACAAGGATTATGGCCAGGGGACAGCGGTTGCGATCGGCGTCGATGTAGGCGACGAAGAATCGGTACGCTCCATGATCGAGCAGATCGTCCGGATGTTCGGCGGCCTTGATCTTTTGGTCAGCAACGCCGGTGTCTTGCGCGCGGGAGGCCTCGAAGAGATGACCCTTGAGACCTTTGAGTTTGTGACCCGCATCAACTATACGGCTTTTTTCCTGGTTGCCAAATACGGTTCCCGGTCGATGAAGATCCAGGCTCGTTTTGACCCGAACTACACCGGCGATATTGTTCAGATCAATTCCAAGTCCGGGCTGGAGGGCTCAAACAGGAATTTCGCTTACGCGGGAGGAAAATTCGGCGGCATCGGCCTGGTGCAAAGCTTTGCCAAAGAGCTGGTCGGGCATCGAATCAAGGTCAATGCGATCTGTCCGGGGAATTATTACGAAGGGCCGCTTTGGAGCGACCCGGAGAAAGGACTCTTCGTTCAGTACCTCAACACCGGCAAGGTGCCGGGCGCCACGAGCATTCAGGAAGTTTATGATTTTTACGTTGACAAAGTACCCATGCGCCGCGGCTGTTCACCCGTTGATGTGACCCGGGCGATCCTGTACTGTGTCGAACAACAATATGAAACCGGCCAGGCCATACCCGTAACCGGCGGCCAAAATATGCTAAAGTAGCATGGTTATATAACAGGAGGAATTAATATGGCAACACCTGTCATCATGCCGCGCCAAGGTCAATCTGTCGAGAGCTGTATCATTGGCAAGTGGCACAAGAAGCAAGGCGACTCCGTTGCGGTCGGGGATCTGCTTTTTACCTACGAGACGGACAAGGCAACCTTTGATGAGGCTGCCGGCGTTGCAGGCACATTGCTTGCGGTCTTTTTTGAAGAGGGCGACGATGTGCCCTGCCTGACCAATGTTTGTGTCATCGGTCAGGCGGGCGAGGATGTCTCGGCCTTTCATCCCGATTCCGATTCCAAGGAGCAGGCAGACCAAGAGCCGCAGGTATTACCGGAAGAAACCGCCGCTCCCGTGCCGGCTCCGGTTCAATCGGCGGATTCGGAAAAACAAGGAATCAGCCCCCGGGCCCGCCACCTGGCTGAACAGCACAGCGTCGATGTGCGCCGGGCCGCCGGCACCGGTCCTGCGGGGAGAATAATCGAGCGGGATGTACGACAGTTGATGGAGCAAGGCCGAATGGCCACCGGTGCGGCCGGAACCTATCCGCCGGGCTTGACCGGAACCGGCATTGGCGGACGCGTCCGTGTTGAAGATGTTGCTTCGGCAGGTGCAGCCGCGGCGATTGTCGGCGGCGTTGAGGGCCCCGTTGCGATCCAGCTGCATGAGTCGGAAACCCGGACCGAAAAACACAGCACCATCCGCAAGGTCATTGCGCGTCAAATGCATCACTCCTTGTCGAGCATGGCGCAACTGACAAACCACATGAGTTTCGACGCGACGGCCATCTTGGACTTGCGCCGCCGGCTCAAAACTGCTGCCGCCGATGGCTTGACCGGGCAAGGATATTCTCTGGTGGACAATGTACCGACCATCGGTGATCTGGTCCTTTATGCCGTTTCCCGGGTGCTTCTCCGTCATCCGGCCGGCAACGCCCATTATGACGATGAAAAGATGACCTATTTCCGGCATGTACATCTCGGTGTGGCCGTGGATACGCCCCGGGGGCTGATGGTGCCGACGGTTTTCTATGCCGATCAGTTGTCTTTGAGCCAGCTTTCCGTGCAGGTCAAGGCGCTGGCCGAAGAATGCCGGACCGGAACCATCAATCCGGACAAGCTTAAGGGCGGTACATTCACCGTTAGCAATCTGGGGTCTTTTGGGATTGAATCGTTCACTCCGGTCATTAATCCACCGCAAACCTGTATTCTCGGCGTCAACACCATCACCACCCGCGTCCGGGAAAAAGATGGCCAGCTGCAGAGCTATCCGGCAATGACCCTTTCGCTGACCTACGATCATCGGGCCATTGACGGCGCGCCGGCTTCACGCCTGCTGCAGGATCTGGTTCGTGCTCTGGAGAATTTGCCCATTCTACTGATGCAGGGAGGGCTTTCCCATGTTTGATCTGATTGTGCTTGGTGGAGGACCCGGTGGCTATCTGGCCGCAGACCGGGCAGGGAGTGCCGGTTTGTCGGTGCTGCTGATCGAAAAAAACAATCTGGGCGGTGTTTGCCTGAACGAAGGATGCATCCCTTCCAAGACATTTTTGCACAGCGCCAAGGTTTTTGATCATGCTGCGCGAAGCGAAGTTTTCGGCGTGTTTACCGAAAATCCCCGTCTGGATCAGGCTGCGGTCGTGGCCCGGAAAAACAAAGTGGTTCGGACGTTGGTTGCCGGTGTCGGTCAAACGTTGAAAAACAGCAAGGTCACGGTCAAAAATGATACCGGGATCATTCTTGGTCGTGAAAGCGATCAGATCCGAGTGCAGTGTGGCGAGGAGATTTTTACAAGCCGGTACCTGATTATCGCAACCGGATCCGAAGCGATCATACCTCCCATTGACGGCGTGAAAGAAGGTTTGGAAAGCAAAAGCGTGCTGACCAACCGTGAGATCCTGGATCTTCAAGTTATTCCGGAACGTCTGGTTGTTATCGGCGGCGGTGTCATCGGACTGGAAATGGCCGGCTATTTCCGGACCTGCGGCTCGCAAGTCACCGTCATCGAGATGCTGGATCATATCGCCGGTGCGGCCGACCGTGAAATGGCGGATCTTTTACAAAAAGACTACGAGAAGAAGGGCATCAAGTTTCATCTGAATTGTCAGGTGACCAAGGTCAAACCCGGTCTGGTTGAATTTACCGATTCGGGCGAAACCAGAACCGTGGCCGCCGATTATACCCTGCTTAGTGTCGGTCGTCGGCCGGTGATCGGTGGTATCGGATTGGAAAATCTCGGTGTGCTGGTTGAGAGAGGACGGATTGTTACGGATGCTCAGGGCAGAACCAATGTTCCGGGGGTGTTTGCGGTTGGGGATGTCAACGGTGTCTGGATGCTGGCCCATGCGGCCTACCGTGAAGCCGAGGTGGCGGTTAACACTATTTTGGGCAGAAAAGATAACATGCGTTACCAGGCCATGCCGTCTGTTATTTATACAAATCCGGAAATGGCTTTTGTCGGTGAAACCGAGCAGACCTGCCAGGACAAGGGCATCGAATACAAAAAAGTGACCCTGCCCATGAACTACAGCGGTCGCTATCTGGCCGAGAACGACCGTGGTCAGGGCCGGATCAAGCTTTTGATCGATCCTGAAAGGGAATATCTGCTTGGCTGTCACATCATTGGCAGCTATGCTTCCGAAATTATCATGTCCGCCGGCATCCTGATCGAGACACAGATGCGGATCGCCGACATCAAGGAATTGATTTTCCCGCATCCCACCGTCGCTGAAATCATCCGCGAAGCCATTTTTCAAGTCTGAGGAGGATAAAAACCATGACCAAACACTTGCTTGTCAGTCCGGAGGATGTCCGGCAGCCGGGCTGGATCAAATTCCAGGATATTCCGGTCAATCAATACCAAAAATCGGTTGAGGACGAAAAAGACCGGTACAGTAAGGATGATTTTCTCCGGATTTATCGCTACATGCGTTTGATCCGTGAGTTTGAAACCATGCTTTATTCAATCAAAACAACCAATACGTACAACGGGTTGGAATACAACAATCCCGGCCCGGCTCATCTTTCCCTCGGGCAGGAGGCCGCCGCGGTCGGCCAGGCGTATCTGCTGACGCCCGACGACTATATCTTCGGCTCACACCGGAGTCATGGCGAAATCCTTGCCAAAGGTCTTTCGGCCATACATCAGATGAAGGAAGAGGATCTGCTGGCCGTGATGGAAAACTTCCTCGATGGCGCCGCCTACAAAGTGGTTGAACAAGCCAACCGAGGCCGCGACCTGTCGGTTCGACAGCTGGCCGTCGAGTTTTTGGTCTACGGCGCCCTGGCGGAAATTTTCGCCAAAGAGACCGGCTTCCACAAAGGCTTGGGAGGGTCCATGCACGCCTTTTTCCTGCCGTTCGGCATTTATCCCAACAACGCTATCGTCGGCGGTTCCGGTGACATCTCGGTGGGTGCGGCGCTCTATAAGAAAATCAACCGCAAACCCGGTGTTGTGATCTGTAACATCGGTGATGGTTCGCTGGGCTGCGGTCCGGTCTGGGAAGGCATGATGCTATCGGCAATGGATCAGTTCCGGACCCTGTGGGATGATGACATGAAGGGTGGATTGCCCCTGATCTTTAACATTATGAACAATCAGTATGCCATGGGTGGGCAGACCCGCGGTGAAACCATGGGATATGATTTTGTGGCTCGGATCGGCGCCGGTGTCAATCCGGAACAAATGCACGCCGAACGCGTTGACGGCTATAATCCACTGGCCGTCATCGACGCAATGTCCAGAAAACTGAAAATTCTTGCCGAAAAACGGGGTCCTGTTTTGCTGGATGTCGTGACCTATCGCCACGCCGGGCATTCGCCCTCAGATGCCGATTCTTACCGAACCAGTGAGGAAAAAGAACTCTGGCAGCAGGCCGATTCGATCGCCAATTTCCGTTTGCAGCTGCTGTCTGCCGGCCTGCTTGACGAAGCTGATTTCGACGCTGCGGACGAAGCCGTCATTCGGACTGTTACCGATGCGGTGCGCCTGGCCGTCGATCCCGTCTTATCGCCGCGTATGGATCTCAACAAACAACCGGATGCCATTGAAAAAATCATGTTCTCCAACCAACGGGTTGTTCGGATGGAGGATCGTCCGGTCGATATGCTGCAGACGAGAGAAGAAAATCCCCGCGTCCGGCAAATTGCCAGAAAGAGCCGCTTTGCCTACGATGAGAAGGGCGATCTGATTCCCAAAAACAGGGTTTACCAGCTGCGGGACGCGCTGTTTGAAGCCATTTTGGACAAATTTTATGAGGATCCTACCTTGGTGGCCTATGGTGAGGAAAACCGGGATTGGGGCGGTGCCTTTGCCGTTTATCGCGGCCTGACCGAGGCGGTGCCTTATCATCGGCTTTTCAATTCACCGATATCGGAAGGCGCTATCGTCGGCTCGGCGGTCGGCTATGCCATGTGCGGAGGACGCGCGTTGGTTGAGCTGATGTACTGCGATTTTCTCGGCCGGGCGGGTGACGAGGTCTTTAACCAGCTGCCCAAGTGGCAGGCGATGTCCGCCGGTATTCTCAAGATGCCGGTGGTTGTTCGTGTCTCGGTAGGTTCAAAATACGGCGCTCAGCATTCCCAAGACTGGACTTCCCTGGTTTCGCATATCCCGGGACTCAAGGTTGTTTTCCCGGCGACGCCGTATGATGCCAAAGGCTTGATGGCCAGCGCGCTTAACGGTACGGATCCGGTTGTTTTCTTTGAAAGCCAGCGACTGTATGATGTCGGAGAACAATTCCGGCCGGGCGGCGTACCGGTTGAAAGTTATGAAATCCCGATCGGTGAACCCGACATCAAACGAGCCGGATCGGACCTGACCATCCTGACCATCGGTGCGACCCTTTACCGGGCGCTGGATGCGGCAAAGATCTTCCAGGAAAAATACGGCATCAATGCCGAGGTCATCGATGCCCGTTCCATGGTACCCTTTAACTATGATTTGGTCATCGAATCGGTCAAGAAAACCGGTCGGATCATCGTTGCCGGTGACGCCTGCGCGCGCGGCTCGTATCTCAGCGAACTGGCCCGCACCATTGGCGACCTGTGCTTTGATTATCTTGATGCGCCGGCGGCGGTTCTTGGTTCGCGGAACTGGATCACGCCGGCCTACGAACTGGAAGAGCATTTCTTCCCTCAACCGGATTGGTTTATCGACCTTTTCCATGAGCGGATCCGGCCCATTCCCGGGTATGTTGCCCGGAAAAGCTTTACCGATGTCGAGATCCTTCGCCGCAATCGCCAGGGCGTCTGATGACATCCGGTCGC
>JAAYPL010000089.1 GCA_012519875.1 Clostridiaceae bacterium
GTATTGTTGTTTGGCGAACGGAAATTGCCGGACTGATCGGCCCGAACGGTGCCGGCAAAACCACTGTTTTTAATTTATTGACCAAGGTTTATCAACCGAGCAGCGGCGCTATTTTACTTGACGGCAAAGACACGTCGGGAATGAATACAGTCCAAATCAACAAAGCCGGAATCGCCCGAACTTTTCAAAATATCAGACTGTTTTCTTCATTGTCCGTCGAAGACAATGTGCGTATCGGCCTGCACAACCACCTCAAAAGCAATGTTTTCTATGATATTTTTCGTTTGCCGGGCTATTGGAAATCCGAACGCAAGGCACACGAGATGACGCTGGAGCTGCTTTCCATTTTCGGTATGGAGCACATGATTCATTATAAGGCCGGGTCGCTGCCATACGGTGCTCAACGGCGTCTGGAAATCGTACGTGCGCTGGCCACCAAACCCAAACTGTTGCTGCTGGATGAGCCGGCGGCCGGGATGAATCCTTCGGAAACCGAGGAGCTGATGCGCAATATCATCGAAATCCGTGACGCGCTGGGAATCGCCATCCTGTTGATCGAACATGACATGAAATTGGTTATGGGCATCTGCGAGGGCATCGCCGTGTTGAATTACGGCCGGATCATCGCCAAAGGCACAGCCGAGGAAATCCAAGCCAACGACGAAGTCATCGAGGCCTACTTGGGCGAGAAAAAGGAGGCCTGACCGGATGCTGAAAGTTGATGACATCAACGTCTACTATGGCAGTATCCATGCCATAAAAGGTGTTTCCTTTCAGGTTGAACAGGGTGAAATCGTCACCCTGATCGGTGCTAACGGCGCCGGCAAATCCACTATTCTGAAAACGGTTTCCGGCCTTTTGCACCCTCAGACCGGTTCCATACACTTCGACGGCCAGAGTATTGTTAATGTGCAGCCGCATAAAATTGTCAGCCGGGGCCTGGCGCAATGTCCCGAGGGACGCCGGATTTTTCTGCAAATGACCGTTGAGGAAAATCTGGAGATGGGGGCTTATATTCAGCCTCGGAACGAAATCAGAGGCGCAATCGCTGATGTTTATGAGCGCTTTCCCCGTTTAAAAGAGCGTCGACGCCAACAGGCCGGTACACTTTCCGGCGGGGAACAGCAGATGCTGGCAATGGGTCGCGCATTGATGTCCAAACCAACCCTTTTGATGTTGGATGAACCATCTATGGGTCTGGCGCCGATCCTTGTCACCCAGATCTTTGAAATCATCAAAGAGTTGAACCAGGCCGGCACGACCATTCTGCTGGTCGAACAAAACGCACAAATGGCTCTCTCTGTCGCCCACCGGGGATATGTGTTGGAAACCGGCCGGATCATCTTAACCGCTCCGGCGGCCGCCCTGCTCAATAATGATAAAGTCCGGGAGGCCTATTTGGGCGGATAATTGTTGGGCATCGTGATCCCGGTTGATTAAAAAACCAGTTGGACCAAGAGCATGTAGACCACAGCGCCGCCGCCGATGCTGATCAGGTTGTTGCGCCTCCAAAGGTGAAGCAACGCGACCACCGCTACGGCAATCAGTTCGGGAACAAAATTATCGATCCGCCGAAAATTCATGTCTTTTAAACAATAAACAACCAGAACCGCAATGATTGCCGAAGGCAACAGTTTATTCAAACTGTCCAGTACAGGCGAAGGACGCTCCTTACGCCCGAACAACAGGAAAGGCAGGAAGCGAAGCAAAAAAGTCAGAACAGCCACGACGGCTATGGTTATTAACGCTTCGACGGTACTGATGACCCTTCCTCCTCCTTTTCCCCTGATCTCCGATCCAAACTCGGCCGCAGGACCAGCAGGATCGTAACCGTTACAATCAAAGCCGGCAAAATGAATCGGTCCGGTCCTAAAATCAAGCGTAAAACAAGACCGCAAAGCAAACCGACCACAGCCGGGACACGCGTGATCTTGGTTGCCGATATCCATTGCTCGATAAAAATAACAATGAAAAGGGCGGTCATGGTGAACTCGATACCCTTGAGATCAATGTTGAGCAACGCCCCTCCGAGCGCCCCCAAGGTCGAACCTGTAATCCAATAAAGATGATTGAAAAGAGCGATGAAAAAACGGACCTTTTTCCCATCAAGATGATCGGGAATCCAAACACTACAAAGCAAGGCATAGGTCTCATCGGTCAGGGAAAAAACCATGTAGAGATATGCTTTCCCCATCTCCCGGAATTTTTTTAAAAAAGGCAGCCCATAAAAGAAATGGCGACTGTTGATGGTTAAAGTCATCAAGATGACCGCCGGCAAATTAAAAGCGCCGGCAAGCAAGCTGACCAGAACAAATTGCATCGAACCGGCATAAATCACCAGGCTGGCCAACATGGCCCAAAGGAAGTTATATCCGATATTTTGCAGCATGAGGCCAAATGCCGTGCCAAAGAACAGATATCCAATCATGACCGGTAATGTCTGCCGCACGGCGTAACGCAATTCTGCTTTCATGTCGACTTCCTAATCACAAATAATGAAGATGATAGCACAGGTCCCGGAAAAAGAGCAAGTTGTATTCAGGTTGTTTTCAGCTCCCGCGTTTCAGCTCCAGTTCAAACGCAAAGAGGGCATCTCTTTCGAGACACCCCCTTCTGCCATGGGCCAACTTTCGGTCTGAGCAAAGAAAAGATTAACTTAGTAGTTTTCTTTTCTCACTTCAAAATAGCTCTGTGCATGTTGACAGACCGGGCAGATTCCAGGCGCTTTTTTCCCTGTAACCAAGTGTCCGCAATTGCGGCATTCCCACGTGGTTTCCTCTGCTTTTTCAAAAACTTTTTTCAGCTCGACATTGGACAACAGCGCACGGTAACGTTCTTCATGTGCCTTTTCAATTTGGGCCACCATGCGGAACTGGGCTGCCAAAGCGGCGAAGCCTTCTTCTTCGGCATCTTCGGCGAAATTTTTGTACATCTCTGTCCACTCGTAATTCTCACCTTCGGCGGCCTGCAGCAAATTGGCAGGA
>JAAYPL010000090.1 GCA_012519875.1 Clostridiaceae bacterium
CGACCGGCCAAACCTGGTTCCGGGTTCCGGCCGCCATTAACTTTGTGCTCGAGGGCCAATTGCAGCCCGGCGTTACCGGCAAAGACCTCATTTTACACCTGATCGGCCTGATCGGTGTCGATGGAGCCTTGTATCAATCGATGGAATTTACCGGGCCCGGTGTGGCCACACTGAGCATAGCCGAACGCCTGACCATCTGCAATATGGCCATTGAGGCCGGCGGAAAAAACGGTATTTTCCCGGTTGATGAGAAGACCTTGGCTTACATGGAAATGTATGCGCCGGATCGTTTTGCCAAAAAACAATATACAGTTTTCACCGCCGATGATGACGCGGATTATGTGCGGACAATCGAGGTCAATCTGGCCAAGGTTCCATTGACCGTCGCGTTCCCGCATTTGCCGGAAAACACGAGAGTTGTCGGTTCGTTCGAAAAAATTCCGATTGACCAGGTTGTGATCGGATCCTGTACCAATGGACGCCTCGAAGATATGCGTGTGGCTGCCAAGTACCTCAAAGGCCGAAAGGTTGCCAAGGGTTTGCGTCTGATCATCCTGCCGGGGTCCCAGCGCGTCTGGCGCGAGAGTCTGAAAGAAGGTTTGTTTGAAATTTTTGCCGATGCCGGCGCGGTCGTCAGCGCGCCGACCTGTGGCCCCTGTCTGGGTGGTCATATGGGGGTTCTGGCGAAAGGCGAGCGTTGTGTCTCAACCACCAACCGTAATTTTGTCGGCCGCATGGGGCATCCGCAATCGGAAGTCTATCTGGCCGGTGTACCGGTGGCCTGCGCGTCAGCCGTCAAGGGCTATATTGCCGGTCCGGCCGATCTGGATTAAAGGGGGAAGTCGTTATATGAACGCAAAAGGAAAGGTTTTTAAATATGGGGCCAATGTGGATACCGATGTAATCATCCCGGCCCGCTACTTGAATACAGCCGATCCGTCGGAACTTGCCGGCCATTGCATGGAGGATATCGATAAGACCTTTGTCAGCCGGGTAAAACCGGGGGACATTATCGTCGCCGGCCCCAATTTCGGCTGCGGATCTTCTCGGGAGCATGCTCCGATCGCTATTAAAGCCAGCGGCATCAGTTGCGTCATTGCTCCCAGTTTTGCCCGGATTTTTTACCGCAACGCCATTAATATGGGATTGGCTATCCTGGAAAGCGCCGAGGCCAGCGCCGCTGTCAATGACGGTGATGAGCTGGAGGTTGATTTCGATAGCGGGCTGATCCGCAATCTGACCAGTCAGCAAACCTATCAAGCCAATCCTTTCCCGGAATTTATCAAGAAAATCATTGCGGCCGACGGCCTTGTCGGCTATATCCGTCAGAAATAGAATCTTTTTAAAAGGAGATTAACATCCATGGCCAGATTCAGAATAGCAGTCATTCCCGGAGACGGCATCGGTCCGGAGGTCATCAACAGCACACGGCACGTCCTGGATGCGGTGGGCCAAAAATTCAATCATGATTTTAAATATGAGGAGTTGCTTGCCGGCGGTATCGCCATTGACACAACCGGAGAGCCGCTTCCCGCATCCACTCTGGAAACCTGTAAAAACTCGGATGCGCTTTTGCTGGGTGCTGTCGGCGGGCCGCAATGGGATACTTTGCCCGGTCATATGCGTCCTGAAAAAGCGCTCCTCGGGCTCAGATCCGGTCTGGGGCTTTATGCCAACCTGCGTCCCGCGATTCTCTATCCGCCGTTGGCATCAGCCTGTCCCTTGCATCCGGCCACGGCGTCTCGCGGCATCGACATGGTGTTTGTTCGCGAATTGACCGGTGGAATATACTTTGGTGACCGCGGCCGCCGGGAAGGTAAAAACGGACCCGAAGCTTACGACACTGAAACTTACAGCGTGATGGAAATTGAACGTATTGCGCGTATGGGCTTTGAGCTGGCTCGCAGCCGCCGTAAAAAACTGACCAGTGTGGACAAGGCCAATATCCTCGAAAGTTCACGCCTTTGGCGCGAAATCATCATCAAGTTACACGCAGAATATCCGGATGTTGCGTTGGATCACCTTTATGTTGACAATGCCTCGATGCAGTTAATTTTGAGACCGGACAGTTTTGATGTTGTTGTGACCAGCAATATGTTTGGCGATATCCTTTCTGATGAAGCCGCCATGATCACCGGTTCGATCGGTATGCTGCCGTCGGCATCCCTCGGGCAACCCGGCTGTCCCGGAATGTACGAACCGATCCATGGCTCGGCACCGGACATTGCCGGGCAGGATAAGGCCAATCCCCTGGCAACAATTCTGTCCGGCGCCATGATGCTGCGTTTGGCCTTTGGATTGCCAACCGAAGCCGATGCCGTCGAGCAGGCGGTTAATCAGGTCCTATCTGCCGGTTATCGCACGGTCGATATCATGGACAAAAGCGGTTCGGCCGACGGTCTGAAGCTGGTTGGCACTCGTGAAATGAGCAATCTGGTTGCCGCCGCCATCTCGAAAGGAGCTCAATAATGAGAAGCGATGCAATGAAATCAAAACCCGTGCGTGCCTCGCACCGGTCGCTGCTGTATGCTCTCGGTGTTTCCGAAGAGGAGATGCAGCGCCCCTTTATCGGGGTGGTTAATGCCTTCAACGAAATTGTACCGGGCCATATTCATTTGCGCACGCTGACCGATGCTGTCAAGGCCGGTATTCGTAACGGGGGTGGTGTGCCTTTTGAATTTCCGGCTATTGCTGTTTGCGATGGCCTGGCTATGAATCATGCCGGGATGAAATACTCTCTGGTCAGCCGCGACATCATCGCCGACAGTTGCGAAATTATGCTGATGGCGCATGCCTTTGATGCCGTGGTTTTTATTCCCAGCTGTGACAAGGTGGTGCCGGGAATGCTCATGGCGGCCGCCCGAATGGATCTGCCCAGTGTTTTTGTCAGTGGCGGTCCCATGCTTCCCGGACGCTATAAAGGTGAGAATATCGGCCTGAGCAATCTTTTTGAGGCTGTCGGCGCTCATGCCGCCGGAAAGATCAGCGATGAAGACCTGACCTGTATGGAAATGTCCGCCTGTCCGACCTGTGGCAGTTGTTCTGGCATGTACACGGCCAATACCATGAACTGCCTGACCGAAGCGCTTGGGCTGGCTCTTCCGGGAAACGGCACCATCCCCGCTGTTTATGCCGATCGGCGCCGATTGGCTTACAAAGCCGGTTTGAAAGCGGTTGAACTGTTTAAAAATGGACCGACAGCCCGACAGATTCTATCGCCGTCTGCAATTCGCAATGCTTTGCGTGTTGATATGGCTCTCGGCGGATCGACCAATACCATTTTGCATCTTCTGGCCATCGCCCGGGAAGCCGGTTATGAGCTGAGCATGGAGGAAATCAGCCGAATCAGCGACAGTACGCCTCAGCTCTGCAAACTGAATCCGGCCGGTCAGGACTTTATTACCGACCTCAATGACGTCGGCGGGATCCAGGCCGTGATGGCGGAGCTCAACAAAAAAGATCTGATCGAAGCGGATGCACTGACGATCGATGGAACGGTTTCGAGTCGGATTGCCTCCTTGAAAGGCGCTGACGGCCAGGTCATCCGTCCGGCCGATGCTCCTTATGCCCTTGACGGAGGACTGGCGGTCCTGACCGGCAGCCTGGCACCGGACGGCAGCGTTGTCAAAAAAGGCGCCGTTTTGCCTGAAATGCTGCAACATGAAGGCCCGGCCCGCGTTTTTGACAGCGAGGAAGAGGTATCGGAGGCTATTTTCAATCAGATGATCCGCCCCGGAGATGTGGTGGTCATTCGCTTCGAAGGGCCGCAAGGCGGACCGGGCATGCGTGAGATGCTGTCGCCGACCAGTGCCTTGGCCGGCATGGGATTGGACAATTCCGTTGCGTTGATTACCGATGGACGCTTTTCCGGTGCGACACGAGGAGCCTCGATTGGCCACGTTTGTCCGGAAGCCGCTGTTGGCGGCCCCTTGGCCTATGTCCGCGAAGGGGATCGGATTCGCATTGACATTCCGGCTCGCCGCATTGACCTTCTGGTCTCTGCCGAAGAACTTGCCGCCCGTCAGCCGGCTCCGCGACCGGATCGCGGATTGAAGGGTGTGCTGGCCCGTTATCAACAGCAGGTCGATGCCAGCAGTTTCGGCGCCCGTATGCTATTACCTCGGAAAGGGGAAGACAAATCATGAACGGAGCAGAACTGGTCGTTGACTTTTTGATTCGCAAGGGTGTCAAGAAGGCCTTTGGTTATCCCGGCGGACCGGTCATCATCCTCTATGAGGCTATTTACAAATATGGATTTCCCCATGTGTTGACCCGGCACGAACAAGGAGCGGTCCATGCCGCCGAGGGTTATGCCAAGGTGTCCGGGCAGCCCGGTGTCTGTTTGGCCACATCCGGGCCCGGAGCCACAAACCTGGTGACCGGCTTGGCCGACGCTTACCTGGATTCGGTTCCTGTGCTGGCGATTACCGGGGCTGTGGCCCGGGAATCAATCGGAACCGATGCCTTTCAGGAAGCCGACATTACCGGTGTGACGCAACCGATTACAAAATATAACTATTTGGTTATGGATCCGGAGGAGCTGTTGCCGATTCTTGAGGAAGCCTGGGCTTTGACGACCGAAGGTCGACCGGGGCCGGTTCTGGTCAATATTCCCAAGGACATTCTGTCTATGACGATCGAACCGTCGCAAACCAAAAGTTCAAGTTATATTCGGCATCGGCCGCCTAAGATCGAAACACAGGCCTTGTCCGGCGAGGTCTATGCGGCGCTGGCTCGGAGCCAACGCCCCCTGTTATTGGCCGGCGGCGGTTGTGTCATCTCTGAAGGAGGCACCGATGATCTGCTTCAATTTGTGGATAGTCTTGGTATTCCTGTTGCCACAACTCTGATGGGTAAGGGCGCAATTCCCGAAGATCATCCTTTGTTTTTAGGGATTTTGGGTATGCATGGAACGCCGCAGGCCAATACGGCGCTGGGCAACTGCGACCTGCTGCTGGCTGTCGGCAGCCGATTCAGTGACCGGATCATCGGCGATTTTGGGAGCTACAATCCCGACGGCAAGAGACAGATCATCCATGTCGATATTGATCCGGCCGAAATAGGCAAAAACATCAAGGCCGATTTGGGAATTGAGGATGATGCCGCCAGCTTTTTTGGAGCCATGCTGGCGGTTCGGCCCGAAATAGATTATTCTGCGGGTTGGTCGGCGTGGAAACAAGAACTGGAGCGCAAGAAACAAGAATATCAGGTGGTCAAAAACGCCATGTATAAGCCCAGCCGGCCACTCACACCTCAATTCGTCATCCATCAGGTTGCCACTGCACTGAAAGGTCAAAATCCGGTTGTTGTCACCGATGTCGGCCAACACCAGCAATTTGTCGCCCAACATTATCCCGTTGAATCACCGCGATCTTTTATCACTTCAGGAGGGCTGGGGACAATGGGCTTTGGTCTGCCGGCGGCGATCGGCGCATCCGCGGCCTCCCCCGAGCGAACAACGCTTTTGTTTGCCGGAGACGGCGGTTTTCAAATGACGATCCAGGAACTTGGGGTTTTGGCCAAGCTTCAGTTGCCGCTAAAGGTTTTCATTATGGACAATTGTTGCTTAGGTATGGTTCGGCAATGGCAAGAATTATTCTTTGACCGTCATTACAGCCAGACCATTTTGGACAACAATCCCGACTTTGTGATGATCGCTGAAGCTTACGGCTTGCCGGCCGGAACAGCTTCTGACGGTGAATCGCTCAAAGAGCAGATCGACCGCGCTCTGGCGGCCGAGGGCCCTTACATTGTTCATTGTCCGGTTGATCCGGAGGAAAATGTTTTTCCCATGATTCCGGCCGGCAAGATGCCTCAGGATCTTATTATGCCCGGTATGGGTGACTGATGAAAAGATCAAATCAATCGTCCCTTGGTTCAAATCGCTTCTGTCGCTGCAACGGCCGAGGCGATTTTTATTGTACGTCAAATTGACACAAGGAGAGCTGCTACCTATAATTCTAATTGCAAGTGTTTTGCAACAAACCAAAAATGAGCAAGGGTGCGTCTTATGCCAACTGAAAATCAAAAAACCGACAACCAATCCGCGCAGACCATTCATCCTTGGCACAATTTGCAATTAGAGAATGTAACCGTCAGGCGCGGTGGAAAGTGCATTATTGCAGACATTACGTTCAGTTTGGCTTGCGGTGAATTGGTTGTCGTAACCGGCCCGAACGGGGGAGGGAAAAGCACGCTGCTGCGGACCATTCTTGGAGAGTGGCCGTATGAAGGCGCTATAACCTTTTCCGATTGTCAGGGAAAGGTTTCAACACGGCCGACGATCGGCTACATGCCTCAGCATTTGATATTTGATCGTCAGGCGCCTTTAACCGTCGCCGATCTTATGCTGGCCAACTGCAGCCGGTGGCCTGTTTTTTTGAGCCATCGTAAAAAAGACCGGCAGGAAATCAGCAAAATATTGGAACAGGTTGATGCCTCAAGGCTGATTGATCGTCGCTTGGGTGAGCTATCCGGTGGCGAGCTTCAACGTGTAACTTTGGCGTTTGCCCTGAATCCGATCCCGGATATCTTGCTGCTGGATGAACCTGTTTCGGCGTTGGATGCCAAAGGGCAGGCCTTGTTTTATCAGCTGGTGCTGGATCTCCGGGCGCGCTACGACCTCCTTACCTTGGTTGTTTCGCACAATTTGGATATTGTGACGCAATATGCCACCTCATTAATTGTTCTCAACCGCACCATCCGGTTCTCCGGTCCGACCCGGGATGTTTTGGAAGCACGTGAAAGCGGTGCCATGATATGAATATTTGGTACACATTGCTTGAATGGATGCCCTTTTCTTTTTTGCAATATGATTTTATAAAAAATGCTTTGTTGGCGATCTTGCTGATTACTCCGCTTTTGGGCTTGGCCGGGACAATGGTTGTCAACAACCGCATGTCTTATTTTTCAGATGCTCTCGGCCATTCGGCCTTGGCCGGAATTGCGTTGGGAACATTGTTCGGCCTGCAGGATTTTTTACTTTCGATGATTTTGTTCGGTATTCTGTTTGGATGGCTATTGTCCATCGTCAAAAACAGGGCTCGATCGTCGACGGATGCAATTATTGGTGTTTTTTCCGCTACCGCCGTTGCCTTGGGAATTGCTTTGCTTTCACGTCGGGGTGGGTTCACGCGTTATAGCAATTTTTTGATTGGTGATATTTTGGCTATTCGCCCCTCCGACATTCTCATTTTATTCATCGTTCTGGTGCTTCTGCTGCTTTTCTGGATCTTCTTTTTCAATCGGCTGCTCATTCTGAGCGTCAATGCCTCACTGGCGCGCAGCAAGGGAATTTCCGTTCGAGCTCTGGAAATAGCCTTTATGACTCTGATCGCTGTTTTGGTTACCGTTTCCATCAAATGGATCGGCACCTTGTTGATCAATGCTTTGCTTATCCTTCCGGCGGCCGCTGCGCGAAATGTGGCCGGCAGCATTCGATCCTATCATGGACT
The DNA here is from genome assembly GCA_012519875.1 of Clostridiaceae bacterium. Classification (GTDB taxonomy): domain Bacteria; phylum Bacillota; class Clostridia; order Saccharofermentanales; family UBA5734; genus UBA8949. The sequence continues at coordinate 7,455 of JAAYPL010000090.1, forward strand.
GTCGGTCCTGTTTTCCCTTGTTTCCGGCGTTTCCGGTTTGATCTTGTCTTTTTATCTGGATACATCAGCCGGCGCAACCATTGTGTTGTGCAGTGCCGTGATCTTTGCCGTCAGTTGGCTGGTCGGCCGGGGAAAAACCGACAGTCGGGAGGAGCCATGAGCAGATAAAAAAGCGCCGGATTTCGCCGTATGTAGGGTAATCAAGCGCTTTTGCTTCACATATTTCCGATACTTTGCCGCTATGAGACAGCCGGATCCGGGGGTTTCGGCTCTTGTTAAAGAATCTCGATTTCCTTGTTCCAGCTCATCATTGCCCGCAGTTCGCGGCCAACCTGCTCTACTTGGTGCTCCGATTCAAGGCGGCGACGGGAGAGGAAATTCGGGCGGCCGGCTTGATTTTCTAAAATCCAGTTTTTGGCAAAAACGCCTTCCTGGATTTCCTGCAGGACCTTTTTCATCTCTTTTTTGGTCTCGTCGGTGATGATCCGGCGGCCAACGCTGTAATCACCGTATTCGGCGGTATCGCTGATCGAGTAGCGCATCAGGGACAAGCCCCCCTGAGCCACCATGTCGATGATCAATTTCATTTCATGGACACATTCATAATAGGCATTTTCAGGATCATATCCGGCTTCAACAAGCACTTCGAATCCGACTTTCATCAATTCGGTAACGCCACCGCAAAGAACGGCCTGCTCACCGAAAAGGTCGGTTTCGGTTTCTTCACGGAAGGTTGTGCTGAGCAGGCCGGCCCTGCTGCAACCGATACCATAGCCGTAATCAAAGGCGATGTCCCGGGCCTTACCGGTGTAATCCTGATGGACGGCAAACAGGCCGGGTACGCCGCGCCCGGCTTGATACTGGCTGCGAACCGTATGTCCGGGTCCTTTGGGTGCGATCATGAAAACATCGACGTCCGCCGGCGGGATGATTCGACCGAAATGGATGTTAAAGCCATGGGCAAAAGCCAGTGCTTTGCCGGCCGTGAGATGGGGCTTGATGTCTTTTTCATATAAGTCCGGCTGCTTCTCATCACTGACCAGAATCATGATAACGCTGGCCATTTCGGCTGCTTGGCTTGATGTGGCGACTTTCAGACCGACGGCTTCGGCTTTCGCCCATGACGGGCTGCCTTCATAAAGTCCGACGACGACGTCAAAACCGCTTTCACGCAGATTTAAGGCATGAGCGTGGCCCTGGCTGCCAAAGCCGATGATGGCGATGGTCTTGCCGTCCAAGGCATGTGTGCGGCATTCATTCTCTTTGTAGATTTTCTTCATGGAAATCCTCCTTTAACTTCAGTTGGCTCTTAGTCGAGAGATTACTCGTTTTCCGGATGCATCACATTCATGGCCCGTACGCCGCGCTCAATGGCAATCGGGCCGGTGCGAACCAGCTCAAGAATGCCGTAAGGCTCCAGCATGCCCTCGAGTGCGAAAATTTTATCTTCTTTTCCGCTGAGTTCGATGGTCAATGTGGTGGGCGAGACATCGATGACATGTCCGCGAAAAATATCGATAATTTGAAGAATCTGTGCCCGTGATGCAGCCTCGGCCTTGACCTTGATGAATACCAGTTCCCGAGAGAAAGACTCATCAGGGGACAAGTGCCGGACCAGCAGGACATCCGGCAGCTTGTGGAGCTGTCGGATAATCTGATTGACTTGCTCATCACTGCTGCGCAAAGTGATCGTAATTCGGGAAATCGCAGGATCCTGGGTTACGCCGACCGCCAAGCTCTCGATGTTATAGCCACGACGAGCAAACAAGCTGGAAACTCTATTGAGGACGCCGGCTCTGTTTTCAACCAGAACAGAAAGGCTTTTCAGCATAAGAGACCTCCTTTGAGCACTACACAACAAAACTACCACTTTTAAGCGGTGGCTTCAATCGGAACATTCGATGAAGTTGCAAAACGATAAGAAATATCGATCATTCCTGCTCCGGAATTCGGCTTCCGTCAGCTGCGACTATTTTTTCAACAGATCGCGGATTTCCTCAAGCAGGACGATATCTTCGGCCTTGGCCGGCGGTGCTTCTTCCTCTTCTTTTTTTCTTTGCAACTTGCCAATGGCCTTAACCAGCAGAAAGATGACCAGAGCGATGATCAGGAACTGCAAAATGACCTCGATTAAATGGCCGTATGTGACGGCGACCTCAGGTTTGACAATTTCCGAGCCGCTCATTTGCGCCGGGCTGAGAATAATTTTGAGATCGGTAAAACTGATGCCGGCTGTTAGAAACCCAATGACCGGCATGATGATGTCATTAACGAAAGAATTAACGATTGCACCAAATGCCGCACCGATAACGACCGCGAAGGCAAGATCGATAACATTGCCGCGCAGGATGAATTTTTTGAATTCGGATAGCATACACTTAAACCTCCGTATGATTGGGATGAAGTCATCATTCTTTAATTCAGTATAGCGAAATTAAAGCTGATAGTGAAGCGGGCAATGAAGGGGATGTTAAAATGGCCAAATTTCTTGAACACCAAGGACAGGTTCAAGCCGGCGGGCGAGGGAAGGCCAGCATCGTCAAGTTGGTTGATACACCGGATCTGGCCGAGCAGGCAACAGCGCAGATTCTGTTGACTCGGGTCACGTGGATTACAAGCTATTTTAGGATTTCCCGGATGGCATTTAGCAACCGATCAACATTTTCTTCTTTGGCGCCATATCCCATTAGACCGATACGGATGACCTTGCCGGCCAGATCACCAAGTCCACTGCCGACTTCGATCAGGTATTGATCACGCAATTTTGCGCGCAGGGCTTTCTCGTCGATGCCTTGCGGAACTTTGACCGTATTGAGCATCGGTAAACGATAAGGCTCCTCAACCAGCATCTCCCAGCCCATTGCGTCAAGACCGGCTATCAAGCGGGTGTGGGCTTGCTGGTGGCGACGAAAAACCTTGTCGAGCCCCTCTTCCAGCACGTTGTAGAGCGACTGGTAAAGGCCGTAGAGTATATTGATGGGTGCGGTATGGTGATAAACCCGACTTGCGCTGGCCCAATAGGCGGTCAGCAAATTCATATCCAAGTACCAGTTGGGTACTTTGCTGGCCCGGTTGGTGATTTTTTCCATGGCACGATCGGAAAAGGTGATCGGAGCGATGCCCGGCGGGCAGGAAAGACATTTCTGACTGCCGGCATAGCAGATATCAACATGCCAGCTGTCGACTTCGACGGGCATGCCGCACAAGCTGGTCACGCAATCAAGCAAATACAGACTGTCGGTTGACCGCAGAAGGTCGCCGATTTCCTTGGCCGGGTTTAAGACACCGGTTGATGTCTCGGCATGCACCATGGCCACGATTTTATACCGGTTCTGTTTAAGCTTGTCCGCTGCCTGGTCGATCGAAACAGGCTGACCCCACGGGAAATTCAAAACATCGACTTCCGCGCCGAGGCGTGTGGCCACATCAATCATCCGGTTGCCGAAAACACCGTTGGCCAGAACAAGGACCCGGTCGCCCTTCTCGATGGTATTGACAAAAGCCGTTTCCATGCCGGCCGAACCCGTTCCGGAAATGGGTATCGTAAAGGTATTCCCGGTACCAAAAACAATAGCCAGATTGGCCTTTATTTCATCCATAATTTCGATAAAGAAAGGGTCCAAATGGCCTAATGTCGGTCTTGACAAGGCCTGATAGGTTGAGGGTGCCACGGGGCTCGGCCCCGGCCCAAGCAACAGAACACTCTGCACGCGATCCAATAGATTATCCACTTTTACTCCTCCTTCACGCTCTGCCCGAAGCATCAAAATGAAATTAAATTTTAAAATCATCTAATACAATATTATCACAATTCTTTTGCGGGTCAATTGATTTTTCTCAGATCGTACCTATTGTTGCAAAGGACTTATGCGTATGCTATGATTTCACCAAGTGAAACCTGAAAGGTAGTTGGTCCAATGGCACAAAAACTGTCCAAATCAAACCAATCCATCGAGAAAGTTCTGCTTATTATCGAAATCATGGCCAATGAAAACGGGCCGATGCGGTTGCAAGACATCGCTGAACGAGCCGGTATACCGGCCAGTACGACGTTGCGGCTGGTCAACACGCTTTTGCGGCATGGCTACGCCCACCAAGATGCCTATTCGCAAAGATATCATCTTTCATTGAAATTCATGCAGATCGGCAACAAGATTTATAATCAAATCAGTTTGCGAGATATCGCGCGTCCGTTCCTGCTCGAGCTGGCTCAGCGTTGTCAGGAAGCCAGTTGCTTGGCCATCGACCACGATATGGAGGTTGTTTATACCGATGTCGTGGAAGGACCGGACAACATGCTCAAAATCATGCAGCGCATCGGTAAAAGAGCTCCCATGCACTGCACCGGCGTTGGCAAACTTATGCTGCTGAATTATGATGAGGAGAAGCTGGACAACTTTATCCAAAGCAAGGGACTGCCGGTTTTAACACCCTATACCAAGGTGACCAGGGAAGCATTGCTGACTGAGCTGGAAAACTGCCGGAGGCAGGGTTATGCTTTGGACAATGAAGAGTGTGAAATCGGTGCCCGCTGTGTAGCCGGACCGATTCGAGATTATACAGGCAAGGTCATTGCCGCGATCAGTGTTTCCGGACCGACATCCCGCATGACTCTTGAGCGGACGCCGGCGATTATCGCGGCTGTTAAGGAAATTGCTACCAGAATATCGCAGAAAATGGCCTTCGAAGAAAAGTCGCCAAAGGATTGACAGCCGAGCGCCTTTGCTAAGATCTTTTGATGAAAGGCTTGCCGCCCGATTATCGGCAAGTCTTTATGTTTTTTGCGGTGAAAATGATGCCGGCCGCCAGGCGCGCCTTTTCCATGACATCGACAACCGAGCGGGTGATCGCCATATTCCGAGCGAGGATGTCATATTTTTGTGCCAGAACCAATCGCGTAATTTCTTGCATCTCATAAAACCAGCGATCGGAATCCGGCTGCTCATTGAATGTTTGATCCGCGGAACGGGTAACGACCCGGATTTCAGCCAGGCCATTGCTGCCGCCCTTGACCTGAATATAGCCCTGTTCACCTTCGATCAGAACCTGATTTTCGCCCCAGGTGTCCTTGGCGGCTGCGCAGCTGCTGACAAAATCATCATATTGCATGACCATAATTCCGGATGTATCGGCCTGACCTGTCCGGCGGTTGGGATAGTAAGTTGCATTTTGCGGCTCACCGAAAAGGGCAATATTAAGGTAAACATTGTAGTAATTGATGTCCTGAAGGCAACCGCCGGCATGATCCAGACTGAATACATTGGGCAGCTCACCGGCCAGCAGTGCATCGTAGCGACCGGAATACTGGCTGTAATTGCAGAGAACCAACCGAACGCGTCCGACGCGCGGAAGCTGTTTCTTTAGTAGCTGGAAATTAGGCAGGTAAGGGGTTGGCACGGCCTCCAGGAGCAATAGGCCTTGTTCATCAGCCAGCCGCATCAGTGTTTCCAACTGCTCTTTTTCCGGTGTCAACGGCTTTTCACACAGGACATGTTTGCCATGGGACAATGCCATATGAGCTTGAGGAAAATGCAGATTGTTGGGGGAAGCGATATAGATGAAGTTAACCTCGCTGTCGTGCATCAAATCGACGAGATCGGTGTAGACTTTTTTCACATTGTGCTCAGATGCCAAAGCCCGGCCTTTTTCTTGGCTGCGTGAATAGACGGCACTCAACCGGATGCCGTCGGTACGCGCCACGCCGGCCAGAATGGACCGAACAATGGGGCCGGTGCCGATGGTTCCGAGGACAATTTCCTTAACAGCTCTTTTTTTCATGGTAATTATCTTTCCTGCTGATTTTGCCAAGGCAGATCATATTGGTACTGAGGGTTGTTTTTATGTTACCATATTATTTAAAACAGAGCGGGATTCGGACATTTTTATCGGCTAAGGTGATCATGGAATGTTGGAAAAAACCTTCGGCTCCAGGAAAGCAAATACAATTTACCAAGAACGGGTCGGCGCCTATGGCATTGGTTTTGATCACGAGCAAAAAATCCCGGTTGTCATGACACCTCTCCTTGATGGGA